>JAFTAC010000526.1 GCA_017458805.1 Victivallales bacterium
ATAGCAGCCTTCCATAAAAGCGTCTGCAACTACAGGCCCGTGGAGGATGTCGTCAAGGAGGCGAGGGAATCGAAAAACAGGGCCATCTTCTTCATCGACGACAACATCGGCTCCAACAAGGAGCGCGCCAAACGCCTCTTCACGGAGTTGATTCCGCTAAAGATACAATGGTTCAGCCAGATATCCACCTCGTTTCTGGAGGATGAGGAGATGGTCGCCCTCATGCGCAGGAGCGGCTGCCTGGGCGTGCTCATCGGCTTCGAGAGCTTCAACCCGAAGAACCTGGAGCAGATGAACAAGAAGTGGAACATCGGCATCGACCGCTACGAGAAGGTGCTGGCCAGGCTGACGCGCCACCACATCTTCGTCTATGGCACCTTCATCTTCGGCTATGACGAGGACGACGAGGCGACCTTCGACCGCACGCTGGATTTCGCCCTGCGCAACAATCTCATTCTGGCCGCCTTCAACCACCTGATGCCCTTCCCAGGCACCCCGCTCTACGAGGAGATGAAGCCCCGCCTGCGCTACGACAAATGGTGGCTGGGCAACCAATGCCGCTTTGCGGAAGTGGTCTTCACCCCCGCCAAATTGAGCGCGGATCGCCTCGGCGAGCTCTGCTATCTCTACAAAAAGAAGTTCTACGCATGGCCGAACCTGCTTCGCCGTGCCTGGGGCCTGAAAGGCTGCCTGCTGGCCAACTGGTCGCTGATGTGGGACTTCTTCAAATACAACATCATCTGCAATCGGGAAACCACGCAGCGCAGGGGATTCGCCATTGGAAACGAGTGAAATAAAGTTCAGACTGGCCACCCAAGCCGACAACGACGGGATCCTGCGGCTGATGCACTCCATTGTCATGCCTGGGGACATCGAGCTCATCTACATGAAGAGCCCTGATTTCTTCAAGGCGGTGACAACGCAGGGGAAGACGCAGCAGGTGCTCGTGGCGTGCCGTGAGGACGGCGAAATCGTCGCCACGGGCGTAAGGGCACTGCGGCGCGCCACCGTCAATGGCGAGGCGCAGACCATCGGCTACCTCGGCGAGCTGCGTATCGCCCCCGAGGCCAGGCATCTGCGCGTGCTCTTCAACGGCTACAAGGCAATGAAGGCACTCATGACGGACGGGCAGAGCCTTCTTCACATCACCACCATCGTGGAAGGCAACCGCAACGCAAAAGTCGCCCTGACATGGAAGAACAAATACAGCACCATCCCGAACTATGTTGACCTCGGCCTCCTCAAGACCTACTTCATCTTCCCATTCCTCTGGAAACGCCGCTGCAAATACGACATCGAACACGGCAGCCTCGCAAACCTGGACGCCATCGTGGATTTCATCGCCGCCAAGGCGAAAGAACGGCAGTTCTACCCCGTCTATACGCGGGAGGAGTTTCTCGCCCTGCCCGATTTCCACATAGCGGATTTCCATGTCGTGCGCGAAGGCGGCAGCATCGTCGGCGTGGGCGCCCTTTGGAACCAGACGGGCTTCAAGCAGATGCTCGTCAACAAATACAACGGGACGATGAAGCTGCTGAAAATGCTCTTCAGCCGCTTCCTGCCAGACGAGGGCGAGGTCATCGCCAACGCCTGCCTCTCGTTTGTCGCCATCCAGGATGACCGCGCCGAGGTGCTGGAGGCACTTCTCGCGCACATCTACAACGACCTGCGCAAGACAAAAGTGCACTACTTTATGGTGTGCTTGCACGAACGCGACCCGCTGAACGCAGCCGTGCGCCATTTTCCAAAGCTCACCTACAGGAGCCGCCTTTATGCCGCCGACTATGCAGACGAGAAGGCTATCCGCTCCCGCATCGACAACAGAGTTCCATACGTGGAGGTTGCAACCCTATGAACAGGCTTACAAGCCAGATTATCACCATCGGCGAGGTTACGGAGGAGGTCATCCTCCGCATGGCGGAGCTTATGTCCTTCACGTATGGCGGCACCAGCATCTACAAGGTACGGCGTGACCTCGCTGAAAAACAGTTCATCCTGCTGCTTTACGGCGAAGACGGCGCCATCGAGGGCTTCTCCACCATCCAGCTTTTCGACAGTGTATTCCGTGGGAGGCCCGTGAAAATCGTCTATTCAGGGGACACCGTCATCCAGGAGGAATCACGAGGGCAGACGGTTCTAATGCACGACTGGTGGCAGTTCACCTGCACCGTCCAACGGCAGTTCAGAGGGATGGATGTCTATTGGATGCTGATTTCAAAAGGCTGGCGCACCTACAAGCTGATACCGCTCTTCTACAAGGAGCACTATCCACGCCCCGACATGGAGACTCCCCCAGATTTCCAGGCATTTATGGATGAGCTCGGCAACCGCAAGTTCCCTGGCGAATACCACGACGGCCTCATCATCCCGTCGGAGCCTGATTTTCTGAAAAATGCGGAGACGGACGTTCCCGAACGCCGCAGAAACGACCCCGACGTCCAATTCTTCATCGCAAAGAATCCTGGCTTCGGCAGGGGGGACGAGCTGCTCTGCATCACACGACTTGCCCCCGACAACCTGACCAAGACAGGCAGGAGGGTTCTGAATGACGAACTGGATTGACACAGCCCAGCTCACCACTTGCAATCTGGCATGGCTTCTCTCCTGCCTGCCAGACTACGCCGCATTCCACGCAGGATGCAACGCCGTGGCATCCGTGCAGATGAGCAAGCTCGCCTCGCTGCTGCACGCCAACGCCGACACGGAGTTTGGGAGGCGGTGGCAGTTCGGCAAAATCCGCAGCTACGCCGACTGGAACAACGCCCTGCCTGTGCAGGAGTATGAGGATATCGAGCCATACATCGAACAGATCAAGGCGGGCGGTCAGAATCTCCTGACACGCGATAAGGTGCTTTTGCTGGAGCCGACCTCGGGTTCGTCGGGCGTTTCCAAGCTCATTCCCTACACGCAGGGGCTCAAGCGAGAGTTCCAGAGTGGCATCTCCGCCTGGATAGCGGACATCTTTCTCGCGATGCCCTCGCTGTTAACAGGCCGCTCCTATTGGTCCATCTCGCCACCAACCCAGCGTGATTTCGGCAAATCCGCAGTAAAAATCGGCTTTGACGACGATTCGCAGTACCTCGGACGAATCGCCAGGCTCGTCGCACGGCGTGTCATGGCCGTGCCACCCGATTTTACGCATGCAAAGGAGTACCTCGCCGCCTGCCCTCGCCTCGCCTTTCTCTCCGTCTGGTCGCCCACCTTCCTGGACAGCCTCTTTGGAGGAGACGTGGAATGCACGCTTGCGATGCGCAGCGTGAGGTTCATCAGCGCGTGGGGGGACGGTGCGTCCGCACAATTCACCCCGCTCATCAGCCGCTACTTTCCACAGGCGCCTTTCCAGCCCAAAGGGCTCATCTCGACGGAGTGCTTCGCCTCCTTCCCGCTCTTCGCCACAGACCACAAGGCCGCCCTCGCCTACCGTTCCCACTTCTTCGAGTTCAAGAACTCGCATGGCGACCTCCACCCCGTGCAGGAGGTTCAGGAGGGCGAGCCATACACGCTGGTGGTGAGCACCGCTGGCGGGCTCTATCGCTACAACACCCACGACATCGTCAAGGTCATAGGCACCTACCACGCCATCCCGCTCATCCAGTTTCTCGGCAGGGACAACCGCGTTTCAGACTTCTTCGGCGAGAAGCTGAACGAAACCTTCGTCGCAAACGCATGCAGACGCATTTTCGATGAATGCCACATCGCCCCCGCCTTCCATCTGATGACCTTCGCCAAAGACCACTACCTTCTGCTGCTGGATTGCAAAAACGCAGACTTCAACGCCCTCTCACAGCTGCTGGAAACAGAGCTTCAGAAGAACTACCACTATGAAAACTGCATTAAACTCGGGCAGCTGAAGCCCGTCCGATGCCTCCCCTGCCCCGACGGCGCCGCCCAATACATAGCCTTCTGCCAAAGCAAGGGGATGAAGCTCGGCGACATCAAGTTCAGGGAGATAGACACATCATTCTCAACGGAGCAACCGACATGACCGCAAACTGGATTTCTACGCATCAAAGGGGCTTGACGATAGGTTCTTCCATAGAGCAACGGAGGTTTTGAATGTCAGTGAAACGTGAACCAATGGAACTGCAGTGGACTTTGCGCACCGCCCCCCACGCCGTGCTGGACATCCTGCGCGGATGCAACGTCAAATGCCGCGCATGCTACAACAGCACGGCCAAGCTCACCTGCCGTTCGTTTGAGCAGGTGAAGGCGGACTCCGAGACCATCATGGCCTTCAGACCTGTCAGCACCTTCGGTCTCATCGGCGGCGAGCCGCTCCTCCACCCTGACCTGCTCTCCATCATCCGCTTCCTCAAGGAACGGCGGCACTCGGTTGAAATCTTCACCAACGGCATGCTGCTGACGCCGCAGTTTTGCAGGGAGCTTGCCGACGCGGGCACCGACCTGGTTTTCATGCACATCGGTCTGGGCCAGATCAGGAAGGACCTCCCCGACAATCAATCGACGGAGGCGGTCAACAAGCTGCGGGACGAGAAGGCGAAGATGGTGGTCGATGCGGGCATGGAGGCCGCCTTCAGCGTCACCCTGCAGCGTGACACCTTGAACGAGCTGCCGAATCTCGTGCGTTATTTCCTCGCATCGCCCTATCTCTCCTACTGCCTTGTCACACTCTACCGCGACACGGAGAAAACAGGGCAATTGGAAGGCTCCCTCGAAGAGGGCATCAGAGGCACTTTCACCCCCTACTCCTCCCCGCAGGAACTCTCCATGAACGAGCTGCAGGAAGTGCTAGCTCAACAAGGAATGCAGCCATTCACCCACATTCTGAACAGCGTCTCCCGCGACACTCCAGGCTGGGTGAACTACATGACTGCCGTGGCGTTTGGCAATGTGGAAACACGCCTGCTCCATTGCCTTCCCTCACCTTTCGAGAAGTGGTATGTCGCTCGATACTACAAAAAACACGGACGCTACCCCTTCTACAACCGCCCAAATCCCCTTGCAGCACGCGCCCAGCTCCTCCTGAACGGGCTGTGCGGCAATTGGCAAAACCTCCCCTTCCTGCTGCGAAACCTCTTCAGGCGCATCATGCTGAAACGCCTGATTGTCCAGAGCATCGCCCACCTTGCACCCGACGGCAGGCTCGATTTCTGCTCCAACTGCCCTGACATCACTGTCAAAGACGGCAAGGTTGTCCCTGTTTGCGTCTGTGACAACATGAGCAGGGGTAGGAAATTGGAAATTAGAAATTAGAAATTAGTAATTAGAAATTAGAAATTGGAAATTAGTATTTCAAACCTTGAAGCATATACCAAAATGGTGAATCAAAACGCCTATTCCAAGCACAATGCCACTTGAAACTTACCTCTTTCAGGAGTATATTATTTTAGTGTGGAAATAACTAACCACTAATCACTAACCACTAATGGATAATAGACAAGTCAATTTACATTGCCATACCTACCTCTGCAAGCACGCAGTAGGCACTGTTCGAGAGTACTGCCAGAAAGCAATCGAGCAGGGGCTGCGCGTTCTGGGGTTCTCCGAGCACTCCCCTTTTCCGGACAACCGCTACCCAAGCACCCGCATGGACTACACGCAGCTGGAGCAGTATTGCCAGGCCATCGACGAGGCGCGCAGGGAGTTTCCACAGCTCACCATCCTGAAGGGGCTTGAAATTGACGTTGATCCCGCCTATCCGCTGGAGTTCTACCAGAAGGAGCTCAAGGAGCGACTGCACCTGGACTTCATCTCCTCGGGCGCGCACTTCGTCCACGGCGCCGATGGCAAACCTATTTTTGCACGCACGAATGCCCATTATCCGCTGGAGCTTGTTCGCATGTTCATGGAGAAGAACATATTTCTGATGAAATGCGGCCTCTTCGACTATATCACCCACCCCGACATGATCAGTGGTTCCATCGATGCCTGGACTCCCGAAATCAAGGCTCTCTTCGCACAGGTGATGCAGGTTTCGGTTGAATGTGGCGTGCCTCTTGAAATCAACGCCTACGGGTATCGGAAGCCAATCATCGACTACCCGTCGGGGAGCCGCCACGCCTATCCATGGCCGCCCGTCTGGGAAGTCGCCGCTGAATACGGCGTCTCCTGCGTTGTCAGCTCCGACGCGCATCGCCCCGAAGACGTCTTCGGCAACATGGACGACGTCTTCGCCATCGCCGAGAAGAACGGCCTCCGCTGCGTCAATGCAGAGCTGGCGGCCAAATTAGTGGTTAGTGGTTAGTGGTTAGTGGTTAGTGGTTAGTGGGGATTAGAGACGTATCGTTAAATGAAGCACAAAAATGGTAGTCAGCTGTAACTTTTGCATGATTATTGTATAGAGGTAATTTCAAAACTCGCGCGAAATGCGCTATGAGATGGGCGCAGTGGCTAAGGCAACGGCTCGAAACCGCACTTTCGTGCGGCGAGAGGCGTTGCCAACGCCAGTGTGTTCATGTCGACGCGCATTTCGATGAGAGTTTTGAAATTACCTCTATAAACTCGGCGATACTGGCAAGCCCGTCATCCGCGCCATCACCGAGGCGGACATCGATGCCCTCGGCGAGGCCGTGATGGAAACAATCCTTAATGGATAAGCAAACATGGAAACAACCGAACTCATCAAAGACCTCGGTGAACGGCTCGGCATACCGCTTGAGCTAGACTCCGACAATGTCTGCGCCTTCGAGGCCGATGATCTCATCATCTCCCTCCACGACTTGCCAGAGCTCAATGCCATAGCGATCATCGGCGACCTGGGTACCCCGCCGCCAGAGCGGCTCGAAGGGCTCTATGCGACCCTCCTTGAAGCCAACCACCTCTTCCGAGACACGGGCGGCGCGACAATCTCACGTGACCCAGAAACGGGTCACCTCGCACTTTGCCGCGCCATTCCGTGCATTGGAATCAGTTTTGACGGCTTCTACGATTCCGTCGAGCGCTTTGTCTCCGCCGCACAGGTCTGGGCCAATGTCATACGCGACTACCGCGAGGCTCCGCCGACGGAGGAGTTCCAGCCTTCCAGCGGGTTGGACTCCTTCAATTCTGGCTTTATTACTGGATAAGCGTTATTACTCCACGCGTCCCTCTTTTGCCCCAAAGGCAACTGGACAAAATGAAAAGTCTCAAAGAGTTGTTCCGAATCGGACATGGTCCCTCCAGCAGCCACACGATGGGGCCGTTTCGTGCCGCAGAACTGTTTCTGGAACGGCATCCCGAAGCCGCCACTTTTGAAGTGACGCTCTTCGGAAGCCTGGCGGCAACTGGCAGGGGGCATTTCACGGACACGGCTATTACAACCGTTTTTGGAGAAAACCGCACCCGTATCATCTGGGTTCCCGAGCGCTGCCTTCCCGCGCATCCCAATGGAATGCTGTTCACGGCACTGGATGAGAAGGGGGGCTTTTTGGACAAATGGCAGGTCTTCTCCATCGGTGGCGGCGCCATTTCTGAAGACGGACGCCAGGAGAACACCCCTGAACTCTATCCATACGCAACCATGGAGGAGATGCTCTCCCTATGCGATGAGCGCGGCAACCACCTGTGGCACCTCGTGGAGAATGCCGAGGGTACTGACTGGCTTGCAGAATGCATCGCCGTGATGTTCAACACACTGAAAACTGGTCTGACAAGGGAAGGCGTGCTGCCTGGCGGACTTCGGCTTGTCCGCAAGGCAAGGGAGGTTTTCCTCAAGGCAAGAAACCAGCGCAAGGAAATACGCAGGACAGGACTTCTGTCAGCGTATGCATACGCTGTTGCCGAGGAGAATGCATCGCTGGGTACCATCGTGACCGCTCCAACCTGCGGTTCCAGCGGCGTTTTGCCCGCTGTTCTTTATCACCTCAAACAATCCTACCGTTGCACGGATGTCGAACTGCGCCGTGCCTTGGCAGTGGCAGGCTTGGTGGGAAATGTCGTCAAGCA
>JAFTAC010000527.1 GCA_017458805.1 Victivallales bacterium
ACAACTACCGCGACCTGCTCGTCGGCGTGAACATCGGCGGCACCGGAACGCTCATCGCCTCCCTCGCCTCCCTCATCACCTACAGCCACTATAAGCGCTTCAACCCCACTGGTCTCAAGGGCTACTTGCTCCTCTTTGCCGCCTTCAACGCAGGCTTCCTCGCCATCCTTCTGGGCTTTATGCTGCTTTACCCGCGCTGCTGTTAAGCAGCGCGGCATGAAGAAGCGCGGCATGAAGAAGCGCGGGCTCAGCCCCGCGCATCTGCGCGGCATGGCGAAGCGCGGCATGGCGAAGCGCGGCATGGAGAAGCGCGGGCTCCGCCCCGCGCAATAGCGCGGCATGGAGAAGCGCGAGCTCTGTCTCGCGCATAACTAAAGAAAAGGAACAACCGTGGAACTGTCCGACCTGACAGCATACGCAGAGGAAAAATACCAGATCAAGGAAGAGTTCAAATGGACTGACTTCCCTGGTTTTTCCGTGCTGCGCGAGCCCGTTTCGGGCAAATGGGTCGCCCTGCTGATGCGGCAGTGGGATTCGGACAGCGGGACGCAGATTGAGCTGTGCGACATCAAGTGCGGCGAGGAGACGCTTCTTGATGCGCAGTTCGCCCCTTATCTCTCCTCTCCCTTCCGCATGCGCGGCACCAAATGGGCAGGCCTCCGCATTGACAACAGCACGAACTCGGAGGTGGTCTTCCAGCTCTTTGACAAGGCGATGCAGTCAAACACGCAACCTCTCTATAACTTTTCCTTGGGGAACGAAGCAACCTCCACCACCACGCTTTTCAAGGAGACGCCTTTACCCCAGGCCCCCGCTCGCCCGCTGCTCCCTGAAAGAATCCGTACGATGACGCAGATATGCAAGTTCGAGAAAAACAACTCCTATTTCCTGAAATGCAAGCGCTTCTCCCTGCAAGGCGATTACATGGAGGATTATGAAGACGACTTTCCGTGCGACGAGGAGTTCTGGTGCTTTCTTCCCACATACCACGATTTGACCATCAAGCAGATACGTGGCTATTTCACCTGGCGTACCCAGCTTCGCAGGGGCGAGTTCCGCTGTTCCGCCACGCCTTTCGCACACATCTACTTCTACGAGCTGCTCAATGGCATTGGCGTCTCCTCGCCTGAGCAGGCCTTCCAGAAGATGGAGGAGTTCAAGGCTGAGTTCTTGGATTCAGGGGCATGGAGCAACTTACATAAGCCCCTCTTTGAGAAATGGATGTTTGAGTATGCGGTGATTTACGGTCTGCCTGTCGAAAACGCCTTGAAATACGCCTCGCCTAGCTGGTTGGCAACCGACAAAGCCTTTGGCAGCCTCCGCAAAGCAGAGGCTGCTACAGACGAAGAGGTTGTCGCCGCTCTGCTTGCTTTTGCCCCCAAAACAACAGCCAGCTCCCCTGTTTTCAGTGTCACTGAAGACAAGGGGAAGCACCTTTTTGCGGAAGCGTGGCGACGTGCCGCCAGCCAGTTCAGCGAAGGCGGGAAGGATTTGTTCACGCTCTGCTTTGGCGCGGCCCAAACCCACTCCTGGTATCCCCTGACCAATGCCGTTTATTGGGAACGCCGCCAACTGGAGGATGTCGAATACACCCTGAATGACTACCATCATTTCCACTGCCACAATGGTTTTTGGCAGGAGACATGCTTCTCTGCTACTTCTGTGGATTCCATCAGAATCAAGGCATTCCTGCATGAAACCGACAGAAAACTACGCAAATACCTGAAAGCGGGCTCCACCCTGCGCGAAAAGAAGGATGAGGCCTGGGCAACCCCCTTCGTCGATGCCGCCATCGAGGCCGACAAGAAGGCGGCAGCCGAGGCAGCCAAGCCCAAAATCACCATTGACCTCTCGGGCCTTGCGCAAATCCGCCAGGATGCCCTTCTCACGCAAAACTCCCTCCTCACAGAAGAGGAGAGGCAGGAAGAGGCGCCAACGCCTCTGGTGCGCACAGCGTGCGCACCGCCCGCAGAGGGGTCTTGCAATGCCGCTTCTGCGCCGCCCCAGGAGCCCACGCCTCTGGTGCGCACAGCGTGCGCACCGCCCGCAGGGGGGCCTTGCAATGCCGCTTCTGCGCCGCCCCAGGAGCCCACACCCCCATGTGAGCCGCCCGCCGTCCTGACAGCGCGCTCCTTCAGAGCGCGCGTTCCTCTAGATGAAGTTCAGACAACGGTGCTTCAGCTTCTTCTGGAGGGAAAAAACACAAAAGAGCTTTTGAAAGCGCACCACCTAATGCCATCCATTGTGACGGATGCCATCAACGAAGCACTTTTTGACGAAATCGGCGACAACGTGCTTGAATGCGAAGACGACACTATTTCCATCATAGAAGACTATAGAGAGGATATTACCAACCTATTTGGAGAGAATACATTATGAACAACCAGCCCACACGCATCCCGAAACGCATCTCGCAGACCGTGCTGAACTCCCTGAAGGGCGGCGTGGTTCCGCGCATCGGCCTTCCCTACATCACCGTCGGGCGCAAGAGCGAAATCGAGGCTCTTCTGCATGATGTCGATATCATTACCGAAGGCGGAGCCTCGTTCCGCTTCATCGTCGGACGCTACGGCTCGGGCAAGAGCTTTCTGCTTCAGACCATCCGCAACTATGTGATGGACAGGGGGTTCATTGTCGCCGACGCGGACTTGTCCCCCGAGCGTCGCCTGCAAGGCACACGTGGTCAGGGGCTTGCCACATACAGGGAACTCATCGGCAACCTCTCCACCAAGACAAAGCCCGAAGGCGGTGCGCTCACCCTCGTGCTGGACAGGTGGATCAACGCCGTCCAGAACGAGGCTGCGCAGGAGACGGGGCTCACGCCTGGCGAGCCCGCTCTGGCGCAGGCCGTTGATAAAAAGATACATGCCGTCACCGCCTCTATCAGCGAGCTGGTGCATGGTTTTGAGTTCGCACGGCTGCTTTCTGCATACTACCACGCCTATTTGGACGGCGACGACGAGACAAAGGCGAAGGTCGTCCGTTGGTTTCGTGGCGAGTACACCCTGAAGCGGGAAGCCCGCGAGGAACTGGGTGTCAACATCATCATCACGGATGATGACTGGTACGACTACCTCAAGCTCTTCGCAACCTTCTTCCGTCTTGCAGGCTATGCGGGGATGATGCTGATGATCGACGAGCTTGTCAACATCTACAAAATCCCGAACGTCATCACGCGCCAATACAACTACGAAAAGATGCTGACCATGTACAACGACACCCTCCAGGGCAAGGCAAAATACCTCGGCATCATCATGGGGGCTACTCCGCAGGCCATCGAGGACAAGCGACGCGGCATCTACAGCTACGAGGCATTGCGCTCACGCCTCGCGGAAGGGAAGTTCTCGCGCCCTGGCGCACGCGACCTGCTGGCCCCTGTCATCCACCTGGAGCCGCTGACCGCCGAGGAGATGCTTGTCCTTTGCGAGAAGCTTGCAGAGATGCACGCTTCCCTCTACGGCTACGACCGCAAGCTCCCCACCGAGGAGCTTGTCTCCTTCATCAAGGTCGAATACGGGCGCATCGGAGCCGACCAGAACATCACGCCGCGCGAAGTCATACGCGACTTCATTGAGCTTCTCGACCTGCTCTATCAGAACCCGACCATGAGCCTCGAACAGCTCCTGCAATCAGACGAGTTCACCTATTCCACCTCGGGAGCTGTCTCCGATGAGACGGACGGCGCCTTCGCCGAGTTTACCCTGTAAGGAGCCTTGCGATGGATGTCTTCAGCCGATATGCCCCTTTCATACAGGACTTCATCTACCGCTCTGGCTGGAAGAGCCTGCGTGGCGTCCAGAATGCCGCTGGCGATGCCATCTTCAACACAGAAGACAACGTCCTGCTGACCGCCTCCACTGCCTCCGGCAAAACCGAGGCAGCCTTCTTCCCGATACTGACGCTGCTTGACGAAACCCCATCGCTCAGCGTGGGTGTTCTTTACATTGCTCCCCTCAAGGCACTTATAAACGACCAGTTTGGTCGGCTGGAGGAGCTTTGCGAGGAGGTTGGCATCCCTGTGACCAAGTGGCATGGCGACGCACCCCAGACGCAGAAGCGGCGCCTCCTTCGCAAGCCCTCGGGCATCCTTCAGATTACTCCTGAATCGCTGGAGGCACTTCTCATCAACAAGCACTCCGAAATACCCTCCCTCTTCAGCGACCTCCGCTTTATCGTCATCGATGAAATCCACTCGCTGATGCGGGCTGACCGAGGCGGCCAGACCTTCTGCCTGATTGAGCGCCTCTGTCGCCTCGCAGACTGCAACCCCAGGCGCATCGGTCTTTCCGCGACCATCGGCAATCCCGAAGAGGCGGGCCGCTTTCTCGCCGCAGGGAGCGGACGGCGCACCATCGTCCCACGCTTCGACGGCGGCAAGGAGCATTGGCGCCTTTCCATGGAGCACTTCTTCAAGACCGCTCCGCAGGCGGATGAGGGGAAGCCTTTGACCGCCCCCGAGGCACCTCCGCTGGATGCGCCGACGGACACCGCTCCCAAGGCTGCAGATCCCGCCCTCGGCTACATCTTCGAGCACACGCGGGGGAAGAAGTGCCTCGTTTTCACAAACTCCCGCGAGGAGTGTGAGGCGGTCTGTCAGAGCCTCCGCCAATACTGCGAGGTCAACCACGAGCCTGAGCGTTTTCTCATCCACCACGGCAATCTCTCCACCTCCTATCGCGAAAGCGCCGAGGCTGAAATGAAGGACGACGATTCCCTCAACTCCGTCTGCGCCACCGCCACTTTGGAGCTGGGCATCGATATCGGACGGCTTGAACGCGCCTTCCAGATTGACGCCCCCTTCACCGTCTCTGGTTTCCTCCAGCGGATGGGCAGGACGGGGCGCCGCGGCTCCCCATCCGAGATGTGGTTCGTCATGCGCGAGGAGCATCCAGAGGCACGTGCGATGCTTCCCGATATGATTCCATGGTATCTTCTACAAGGCATTGCTCTTGTGCAACTCTATGTGGAGGAGCGTTTTGTGGAACCTCCGCGCACCGAACGCCTTCCCTTCAGCCTCCTCTACCACCAGACCATGAGTACCCTCGCTTCGGGCGGTGAGATGACACCAGCCGAACTGGCCTCGCGCGTGCTGACACTCTCCGTTTTTCACCGCATCACCAAGGAGGATTTCCGCCTTCTGCTGCTTCATCTGCTGGAAATCGACCACATCAACAGGACGGAGAACGGTGGCCTTATCGTTGGACTCACGGGCGAGCGCGTCGTCAACAACCACAAGTTCTACGCAGTCTTCCAGGAGAACGTTGAATACACGGTACGCTCTGGCTCCGAGGAGCTTGGCACCCTCGTGAAGCCCCCGCCAGTCGGTGAGAAAATAGCCATTGCGGGCAGGGTCTGGGTTGTGGAGGAGGTTGACCACAAGCGGCGCGAGGTCCTGTGTACGCTGGTGAAGGGCAACATCCCCGCCTATTTCGGCGATTGCGCAGGCGACATCCACACACGCATTTTGGAACGCATGTATTCTGTTCTGGCGGAACAGAAAAGCTATCCCTACCTGATGCGGCATGCCGTTGCAAGGCTTCAGGACGCACGGGAGCTTTTCCGCAACTCGGGCATTGGAAGCCGTCCGCTGCTGAATCTGGGGGGCAGGATGTGGGCGCTTTTCCCCTGGCTTGGCAGCTACGCCTTCCTCGCTCTGGAGCGCTTCCTCAAAGTCCGCTGTGGTGCGCTCCTAGGCCTCAAGGGCTTGAGCCCTTCAAGGCCTTACTACATGCAGTTCACGATGGAGGTCGGTGAAGCAGAATTCTACAGAATCACAGCCGAGGAGGCTGCCAAGGCATTCGACCCGCTGGAGCTGGTCTATCCCAACGAAAACCCCGTCTTCGAGAAGTACGACGAATATGTCCCCGAGGCCCTTGTGCGCAAGGGCTTCGCCCTCGGCGTCCTTGATGTAGCAGGCATGAAAAAGCGTGTTTTGGAATGGAAGAACCTCTGCACCCGTTAATTAGTGTGTGCGCGAAGTGTATGCTTTACCCCACGTGTACTTTCCTGCACCTCTATGAGGTAGATTTCTTTCCAAAACAAGATAGCAATTTTTTAATAGCTAATAAAAATAGCGTATTTTTTCTTGAAAAGCACTTGACATCGGGATAAACATACACTATATTAACCAAGTATTAACCAAATTGGTTCAAGATTAACCACTAGAATGACAATTTCACTCTAACCCTCTGAAGAACTGCTGCATGAATCCTGTACTGAAATACCGTGGTGGAAAATCCAAGGAGATCCCTCGTTTTCTGCAGTATATCCCGCAGGATTACAACAGATACATAGAGCCTTTTTTGGGTGGGGGAGCCGTCTTTTTCCACTTGAAACCACAAACTGCAATCATCAACGATATAAATACGCCCCTGATGCAGTTCTACACGCTGCTTCGTAATTTCTATCCACGGATGCGAGAACAGCTGGACACCATCCAGCACATTTACGATGCTAATCAGCAAGCCTACAAGGAAAGAAAAGCTGTCTCACCAAATGAGCGTATCCCAAACGCAAATGAAGAATTGTATTACTACCTGCGAGACATCTTCAACCATATACCTCCTACCCATGCCGCACCAGCGGATATTCCCGATAATCTTCTTGATGGCGTTGTCTATTTCTTCATCAACAAAACAGCCTACTCCGGTATGATTCGCTACAATAGCGACGGGCAGTACAATGTTCCATTTGGGAGGTATCCCAATTTCAATACGCAACTCGTTACCCAGGAGCACAGTCAGCTTCTGCAACATGCGGAACTCTTCAATCTTGACTATCGCCAGGTTTTTGACATGGCGCAAGAAGATGATTTCATCTTCCTGGATCCTCCTTACGACTGCGTCTTCAATGACTACGGTAACATCGACATGATGAATGGCTTCGACGAGGCAGAGCATCGACGCCTTGCCGCCGATTTCAGAAACCTTCGTTGCCGCACTTTGATGGTCATCGGCAAAACCCCTTTGACGGAAGAACTTTATGGCGATTTTATATGTGATGAATACTTCAAAAACTATGCCGTGAATATTCGAAATCGCTTTAAAAATGATAAAACACATATTATTGTGAAAAACTACTGACAAGAGGAGGTAATATGGCTAGACTTGGAAGCAGATTCTTGTTTTTCACAACTTCCCCAAGAACTCCAGCAAAAATGATCCCCGAAATCCAATTGCTGGCAGATAGATTCGGAGGAAAAACTTGGAACAATCAGACACAGAATGAATTTATAACTGCTTTAGGAGAATCCTCTTTTTTTGAAGGCACTGGCTCTCCAAGTGATAAAGCCTTTAGTGTACGCGATAGAATCAATCGGGCTCCCAAGGCATTGGGCTTTATCGACTTGACGCCTAAGATAGCCTTAACCGACGCTGGCAGAGCATTTATCTATGGCAAACGACCACAAGAAGCTTTTCTGAGGCAGCTCCTTAAATTCCAATTGCCCTCTCCCTTTCATATAGAAGATAAAAGCATTCTTGGAACGTTTTACGTTCGTCCCTATCTTGAAATCCTACGTTTGATTCGTCAATTGGAATACCTCACGTTTGATGAATTAAAGATTTTCGCCCTTCAATTGACTGATTATCGAAAATTTGACGATATAGCGGCTTCTATACGTAAGTTCCGTAAAGACAAAGCAAAATACCAAGGAAATTATAAGCAATTCGCAGATACTATCTGGACTGAATCCATCAAACGTTTGTATCATGATGACATTCAAGTTGGCAAAACCAAAACAAGAGAAACAACCGATTCCAGTCTAGATAAGTTCATTAAGACAAAAAAAAGCAATGCTCGTGATTATGCGGATGCATGTTTCCGTTATTTACGCTATACGGGTTTGCTCTCTCTCGAACAAAAAAGCAGAAGATTGCAGTTTTATGCGGATAAATTGCAGGATATTGACCATATTCTTGCAACAGTAAGTCGTGAACCTGTATTCGTCAGCGATGAAAAAAAGTATAAGGCACACCTCTTTTGCTCAGAAACACCAGTACTTTATGACGATTCCAAAGACAATTTAATCGTTTTTCTTCAAGGAAAAGGCGTTAGTTCCAGAGAAGAACTAATGAAGAAAAACATAGAAGAGTTAAAGGATTTGCGTGATAGTATCCTTCAAAAACAGCTGGATGATGTAATTCTCACACAAATACAACAGTTGAAGACTTTTTCATTGTATTCAGAAATTATAGATACATTCAAAGAACTACTAGACCACGATATCTACTATGATGCACCCTTGATGCTTGAATACAATACCTGGCGAGCCATGACTATGCTTGACGGAGGAACTATCAAGGCTAATCTTAAGTTTGATGATGCGGGGCAGCCTTTGTCCACTGCCCAAGGAAATATGCCTGATATTGAGTGCGATTATGGCGATTTTGTTCTCTCTGTAGAAGTGACTATGCAACATGGTCAACGGCAATATGAGACGGAAGGCGAGCCTGTTGCACGTCACTATGGGCAATTCAAACAAAGCACTGGAAAGAATGCATATTGCCTATTTATAGCCCCTACCATTAATCCAGCTGCTTTTATGCATTTTTACGGCCTGAACAAGCTTAACAATGTGTATTATGGTGGTAAAACAAAAATCATCCCCATTGGCATTACTCAGTTTATGAAACTGTTAAGCAACTCATTTCAATATCTGGCTACCCATAAATGCGCTCCTACACCAAAGGAGATTAAGAGTTTTTTAGATTCAGTCCTTGCAAAACTGGATGTTTGCCAAGATGAAAACTCTTGGAAAGATTTCATTCAACAGTCTGTTAATCAATGGTTAATATAAACGAATCAATCCATTAGGAGCAACCATGAAAAAAACACTTCTTTGGGCGACCGTTCTAGCGGCTGCCACGACATTTGCGGGCGAGGACATTCTCGCCAGGCACCAGGCGTTCCGCAAGGAGATTGCGGCGAATCCAACGGTGGCGCAGAACTATCTGAAGGACCAGGATGCGGAGATACGGCGGTTCGCCCTCTACACCCTCGTCAAGAACAAGGCCCCCAATGCTCTGGAACTGCTGACCGTCGCAGTCAAGGACGCGGACGACATGGTGAGGCTGACGGCCATCTCCGCCCTCGCCTCCATGGCAAAGGGGAACCCCGCAGTCGTCAAGGTGATGGACGAGGTTGCGCGCGTGGACGACAACAACCAGGTGCGCCAGATTGCCTTGAAGTACTCATGGCCCTTCCACCGCGAAACCACCCTCCTGCGCGAGGACAAGGAGTGGGACCACGACGTGGTGGTCGTCAAGCGCTTCAACATCCCCGACGACAACTGGAAAGTCCAGAAGGACCTGAAAATCGACGGCCATCTGAAAGGGTGGTTCAAACCCTCCTTCGACGACAGCAAGTGGCTGCCCATCACAGTTGGCCACTGGGAAGTGCTGAACGTGCTGCCCGACTACGACGGCTATGCATGGTACCGCATCAAGTTCAAAATGCCTGAAAAGATGGACTTCACCTCCATCGAACTTGCTTTCGGGGGAGTGGATGAATCCGCATGGGTCTGGCTCAACGGTATCTATCTGGGCAGCCACGACATCGGCCCCGCCGGCTGGGACCAGCCCTTTGCGCTGGACTGCCGCAAAGAGGCGAAGTGGGGCGAGGAGAACGTCCTTGTCGTCCGTGTGCAGGACACCGCCTCGGGAGGCGGCATCTGGAAGCCCATCAGCGTCGAGATTCTGAAGTAAAGGAGGTGATACCATGAAGAAACTGACTACTATAATTGCTTTGTTTGCAGCCATCATCACCGCAACTGCCGCCGAACTGAAGACGCTGGCGACGTGGGACTTCAGCCAGCCTCTGGACTCCTTCGCCTATCCCATCAAGCTGCGCGGCGATTCCAAAATCGAAAACGGCATGCTGATGAGCTCCTGCGCGGACATGTCCAAGGCCAGCGGAGCCAGCATCGTCAAGAACAACAAGGTGTTCGCGCCAGCCAATGCCTTCAGCCTGACCGTTGATTTCATGTTGAACCCCGATTTGCCTGTCCAGGCCAAGACAGGCGCCGTCCTCTGGGACAACAAATATGTTTTCCTGCCAAAGGACGAAAAGGCCGTTCAGCACCGCGGCTTCGCCCTCTGGGTCATTAGCAAGGGCAACGGCAAATACGCCTTTGGCTCCGCATTCGGCTTTGGGAGCAAATCTTCCCAGACCACCAGCAAGACCGCTGCCATCACCCCCAATGAAAAGCACACGGTGAAGTTGCTCTTCTCCGCCACGGGAAATGTCAGCTACTTCCTGGACGAGAAGCCCTTGGGAACGGGACAGGTTCTTGCGGGCCCCATCGCCCACTCAACCTATCCGCCGACATTCGGCGACCGCCACGGCTCAAACTACCAGTCCCTGGGCGGAGGCATCGCCAAGGTCGTCCTTCAGGAGGAACCCTTCACGCCTGTAGAAATCCAGGCGGACGTCTATTTCCGCAAGGTTTTCGTGCGTGGCGAGAAGGCTCCCGAACTCCATGCGACGATGTGCAACTTCCTGGCAGCCCCTCTCACGAATGTGACCATCCAGGCCAGTACCATCGGCAAAAAACTGCCCGACATCCGCATCGCCGAAATCAAGCCCACTGAATCCGCCAAGTTTGTCTTCCCGCTGGACACATGGCTGCTCCACGGCACCTACACTCTCGACTGCAAGGCGGTTGACGACAATGGCAAACTCATCTGCTCTGCTTCCATCCCCTACATCATCGTCCCTGAATACGGCGACTTCATGCCTGTCATCCTTTGGGGCGGCCAGAGCATCGAAGAGGTCAAGAACGCGGGCTTCACCCACCAGAACTGCGGTATCTATCCCATTCGTGGTGACTTCAACCCGAACTCCATCCCCGAACTTATCGAGCGGATGGACGCCAACCTGGCCAACGGCCTCTACGTCTATACCTCCGTCCATGTAAAATACCGCTTCATCACCCAGAACCGTTTCCTCTGCAAAGACCGTAACGGCAAGGAATACTCCAACCACGGCCTGGAGGCTTCCCGCCCCGAGGTTCAGGAGGAGTTCCGGCAGGTGGCCGAGGAGATGAGCAAGTACATGGGCGGGCATCCCGCCTGGGACGCCACTCTGCTCAACAGCGAAATCCGAGGCTCCGCCAGACCCTCTTTCACGGGCATCCAGGAGGCGGCCTTCAAGAAGTTTGCAGGCTATGACATTCCCGCCGACATCACAGGCGCCTCTCCGAAACCCTACGTCGCAATGCCTGATTTCCCATGGGACAGAATCATCGACGCAAAGGAGCCCCACTACGTCTATTACAACTGGTTCCGCCAGCATGGCGATGGCTGGAACGACGTGCAGACCATCCTCAGCAAGGCCATCCACAAATACATGAAGCACCACCATTTCACCTTCCACGACCCTGCGGTGCGCGTGCTTCCGCAGTGGGGATCGGGCGGCGATGTCGATGTCATCTCCCAATGGACCTACACCTACCCCGACCCAATCAAAATCGGTCAGGCCACCGACGAGCTCTTCGCCATGGCTGACGGCAAGCCAGGCCAGAAGGTCATGAAGATGACGCAAGCCATCTGGTACCGTTCCGCGACCGCCCCAAAGAACAAGACCGTTGCCAACCTGCCCGAATGGTACTCCCGCGAAAAGGAGGCCGCTTTCATCACCATTGCGCCTGACTTCGTGCGCGAGGCCATCTGGAGCAAGATTTCGCGCCCTGTCCAGGGAATCATGTACCATGGCAGCGGCTCGCTGCTGGCCGTCGAAAACCACGGCTACCGCTACACGAACCCTGAAAGCAAGAAGGTTCTGGCGGATACGGTTGCACGTGTACTCCGTCCGCTCGGCCCCGTACTCAAGCGCATCCCCGACAGGCTTCCCGAGGTAGCCATTCTGGAGAGTTCCACGGGCTGGCTCTATGCCAGCAAGCACTCCACGAACGGCTGGAGCAACAACTGGGGAGCGGACATCCACCTCGCCCTCCAGTGGGCCAACCTGCAGCCCGTCGTCATCTATGAAGACCATCTGCTGACGAACCATCCGAAGGTGTCCAACCTGAAGGTCATTGTCATGCCTGGTGCCGAAGTGCTGACGCAGGACGTGCTTTCCAAACTGCAGGAACTGCAGTCGAAGGGCGTCATCCTTGTGGGCGATGAGTTCACGACGCCTGCGCTGATGGTCGATTTCCGCATCCACTCCGTGCGCCGTTCCACGCCTGACCCCAAGGGCTCCAAGGAGGCCTTCCAGAAGCTGGGCAACGAGATTGCCGCCATGCTGAAACCCTATTACAACGCGCCGATGCACGCCAGCAACAACGACCTCGTCATGCGCAGGCGTGGCACGGACACCGCCGACTATCTCTTCGTCTTGAACGACAAGCGCACATTTGGTGACTATGTCGGCCAGTGGGGGCTGGTTATGGAAAAGGGTCTGCCCAACTCTGGCAGCGTCACCGTCAACCACAAGTCCGCCGCCGTCTATGACCTCGTCAAACACCAGCAGGTCGCCATGAATGGCAATGCGGAAAACAAGACCAGCGTGGACGTCGATCTCGCACCTGGCGACGGCACGCTCCTGTTGCTGCTCGACCGTGAAATCAAGAAAGTCGCCATTTCTGCCCCGAAGGAGGTCGCCAGAGGCGCTGCCTTCACCGTCGATGTCAAGGTGCTGGACAATGCAGGAGCACCTGTCAAGGCCATCCTGCCTCTTGAAATCACGTTGACGGACGCCAAGGGCACCACTCTTCCTGGCAGCGGCTTTGTGGCCGCCCCCGATGGTGCCTTCACCCTGAACCAGACCGCCGCCACCAACATGGCCGCTGGAACGGTTGCCTTGACTGTCAAAGACCTGGCCTCTGGCCTAACCTCAGCCACGACATTCAACGTTAAATAACAGCCCCGTAGTCAGGGCCTCTGGCCCTGACGTAATGTGAGCAGGGGCTCTGCCCCTGCAAAAAACAAAAACCATTCCCCCTAACAACTTTCACCCATGACAGAACTCATAAAAGCAATGCTTGTGCGCACTTCCAACAACTTCTGGGAGGACTGCATCCCCCCGGAGGACGTTTTGGAGAACTATCCGCGTGTGCGGACGCGCTATTTCCGTCCCTTCTTCAACTGTGACATGAAAGTGCTCCAGCGCATTCTGGAGAAGATGAGTGCCTGCGGACTGAACGCGGTTCTTTTCGACGTCGGTGACTCCGTCCGCTACCAGAGCCGTCCCGACGTGGGCTTGCCCGACGCCTTGACGCCGAGGCAGTACAAGGAAATCCTATCGCGCTGCCGCGATTTGGGGCTGGAGCCTTTCCCGAAACTGAACTTCTCCAGTTGCCACGATGCCTGGCTCGGCAAATACAGCCGTATGCTTTCCACGCCTGAATACTACCACTGCTGCCGCGACCTCATCGAAGAGACCTGCGAGATTTTCGACGGACCGCGCTTCTTCCACCTCGGGATGGACGAGGAGGACTACGACAACCAGCGCTTCTACGAGTACATCGTCATCCGCCGTCGTTCCCTCTGGTGGAACGACGTCAACTTCCTGGCTGAGTGTGTCAAGTTCGCAGGTTCCCGCCCCTGGGTCTGGAGCGACAAGATATGGCACTGCCCGCTCAGCGAGTTCGCCGCCAATATGCCCAAGTACGTCTTGCAGAGCAACTGGTTCTACGGACCAGAGTTCGAGCTTGACCCAGAGAAGAACAAGCAGGCGGATCGCGTCAAGGGCTTCCTGGACCTCAACGAACTAGGCTATGACCAACTGCCCACGGGCTCCAACTTCATGTACCCCGAAAACTTCCCACACATGATTGATTTCTGCTCCAAGAACATCCAGAGGGTGGTGGGATATATGTGCTTCCCATGTCGCGGATGCCTCGCCAAGTACGAGCATGAATACATCGACTGCGCCAATGTCTCCCAGAAGGCATACGCGCAACTGTAGATTCCGCTTATGTGAAGCAATATTCACGTAAGCAGAGGCGAGGGTGCTGAAGAAATCTTTATTTGCTTTGTAACCATGAAGAAAACGATTTGGCTTTGCCTGTGCATTATGGCGGCACTTCCGCTCTGTGCACTTGACAGGGATTTCCACGCAATAGGTGATGGGACGGATGCCCCACAACGGCTTGACGTCTATCGTCGTGCAAAGGGCTACACTGTTCTTGTAACGACTGATGGACGACCTGCGACAGTCATGGCAGAATTGTTGGGCACGCACGTTTTCACGCTTGGCAGCGATGGGGTTGTGACACTGCCGAATGGCAGTAGCTCCACGGTGCAGCCTGTGGTTCAAGGCAAGGAACTCTGGGGGTATTTTGTGCCTGATGCCGTTATTGGCGTTGGTGAAAACGACCTTCTTGACGTGATGGCGGCTTATAAGGGGAGTCAGGCACGCCTGCCTGACGCAGTTGGCTCGCCGTTGCGTGTCTCAGGACGCAAAGGGCGCGAGTATAACTGGAACGACGAGGAGACCACCATCCTGGAACAAGTCAGCAACAACCACCTCGGATTCACCGATTTCGCCTATGACGTGGCGGACCCAGGCGTTGCAGACCTTGTTTCAGGCATGGCAGAGGTACAAGGCGACACGCTTCGTCTCAAGGCTGTTCTGCGCGAACCAGCCGACTGTACGCTTCGTGTCCTGCTCGATACGATTCCTGATGCGGGATATGCGACTGATGGTGCGGATTTCCTGCTAGACAACGCCATGCTCACCCAGTTCACTGGCAACCAGCCAAAGGAGTGGAAATGGGATAGTGTGATGAAGGTGCCTTTCACGCGCGACGGCGCTGTCTTCACTTGGGAGGTGCCGCTCAAAACCATCCGCCCAATGGAAGCGGGACGGCTTCGCATACGTTTCCAGGCACGCACCCGCACGGGGAGTGACGAGATGCCTTCGTTTGGCAAAATCCTGCCGATTCTTCGTCCTGGCAATCTTGCCGCCGACCCTGCCACAAAAGTTACCGTTTCTGGTTGTACGCCAAAGTACAAAGCATATCCTTTGACCGATGGTCAGACATCTCGCCGAATTCACTGGTGCTTTGAATCGTGGGCGGCAGGAAGCGGCGAACCACTCAAGTTCGCCGAATTCCGCTTCCCGAAGGTGGTGCAGGTGCGCCAGATGGCCGTGTGGTGGGAGGATGTGCCGAAGGCAGCAGAGGTGCAAATCCTCTCGCCAGATGGTACATGGAGCACGCTCTTCTCGCGCCAGAACGCCTCTGGCGTAGAATCTGACGACTGGGTGAAGGCGGAGACTGGCGCGGTCATCGTTGATGCGGCGCAGGAGAAGCTTAAGAAGGCAGAGAAAAACACCTTCCAGTTCCCTGCTGGCACGACCACTTCCGCCATCCGAATCACAGACCCGAAATTGCTGTGGATTCGCGAGATTGAGATTTATTGAGGAGGGCGCGCCATGAATAAGCATATCTTCAGCTTGTTTGCCGCTTTTACTACGCTGACCCTGTGCGCCGCTCCTGTGCCATGGCTGGAACTGTGCGATGCCGTGACACGCGAGCGTCTCGCCACTGCACCTGGCCGTATGGTGGAGGGCATGACGTGGAATGTTGCGAAAACCTCCCGAAACAACGCCGACATCTATGACGTCACGTTTAAGGTTGACGTCAAGGAGTCCCGTGGCATGGTCTTTACGGCAGGAGTTCCTTTTGCCAAGGCGGAGGCGGTGTTCCTGCGCACACCATACATAAGCGAAAAAGTCTCTGACAACCGCATCTACGCGGAGGTTTTCGACAACATGACAGGCGGACCCGAAGGCGGCTATTCGCGCTATCCCGTGAACGCTGTCGCACACGGCAAGGAAGGTCTTGCGCTCGCAGTCGATACGGCGTATCCCGTCAAGGAGCGCATTGAATACGATGCCGAAGACGAGCGGTTCAACATCCACTTCGACTTTGCCGCCACGCCGATGCAAAAAGAGTTCAGGTTTCGCTTTGCCGTGTATGAGTTTGTCAACAACTGGGGCTTCCGCTCAGCGTTGGCACACTATTACGATCTGTTTCCCGACTACGCCGAACAGCGGGTGCGGAAGCATGGAATGAGCCTCGCTTTCGCGAACGCCACTGGCATCGAGGGGATTGAGGATTTCCACATCGCGTTCCGCTCAACCTTCTATGAACCTGTCTGGGACGCAGAGAAGGGCGTCACCGAGTGGCCGCGCCAGCCAATCATTGCGCAGGAGATAGCAAAAAACCGCGAAGCGGGCATTATGACTTTCCGTTACCATGAGCCTGGCAGCTGGTGGATGGCGATGAAGCCTGGCACTCCCCGTACATACGAGGCGGCCTTTGCGCAGCTCAAGGAGGCGGCGGAACGCGGCAATACCAAGGCGCAGGCAATCCTTCAGGCCCCGATGATGACCGCCGACGGGCGCTTTATGGTCTCCTTCTCCAAGCAGACCTGGAACGACGGTTGCGTCTGGAGCTGTTCGACCCTTCCACGGCAGGACGCTCCAGCACGCTATGATTCATACTACCTCATCAGCGACGCCAAAATCGCCACATATCAGAACCAGATTGGGGAGAACCTAGCTGGCGAGGAGTACGATTCGATGGGCGGCTATATGCGCGACGAGTTGGACTTCAATCCCGTCTCGATGGCGGCTGCGACCTATCCGCTGGTGTACGATTTCGTGACGCGTCGTCCCGCGTTGTCGCTGCTGCTCATGCAGTCGGAGTACGCCCGTTGGAGTGCGGACAAGGTCCATGCGGCGGGCCGCATCACCTATGCCAACAATGTGCGCTCGGCCTTCCTGGCGCGGAACTTCGATGTGCTGGTCAGCGAAACCGACTGGAAGCGTGGCGGCAAATGGAAGCCGCAGACGAAGGAGGAGCTGATTTTCTACCGCGTACTTGCCAAGGGCAAGCCACATTCACCGCATCTGAACACCGACCTCCGCAATTTCTCCGTTGCCGAAGTAGAGAAGTTTTGCAGGCGTATGATTGCGTTTGGTTATCTGCCGACTATTTTCAACAACCGTGGTCAGAACTACTTCCGCACTCCAGCAGCATACAACCGCGACCGTGAAGTGTTTCGGAGGTATATGCCACTGGCGGTCAAACTTTCGGAGGCTGGCTGGGAGCCTGAAACACTCGCCAGAAGCAATTTCAACGACATACTTGTCGAGCGTTTCGGCAACTACCTGACTGTCTTCAACGACGGCGGCGGTACGCGCGATGTCGAGTTGACAATCGAATTCGTGGATACCCCATTGCACTTCACTATGCAGCCATACGACCTGCGTGTCTATGACCTGGCGGGAAAGCCTGTGGAGTTTTGATTGGGAGGCGATGGTGTTTCGCTGTTGCGCGAAGCTGTTGCGAGTCGCATGAATAGACGTCCATTCCTAGCTTTGAATTGTTTGAAGGGGGCTTCTAGTACTTAATTGATTTAATTCGGATACACATTGCATTGGAGTTTTGGAGATGATTTTTTGCGAATGGCGACGCGCATACCCTCGTATGTAAGGAGCCATTCACGGAAAAGCAGCCCAAAAGAACAGTGCAGATGTATTC
>JAFTAC010000528.1 GCA_017458805.1 Victivallales bacterium
CCCCCGAACCCCCTGCTACCGCCCACACCCCCACTTGTAGGCGGGGGGTTCGGGGGGCATCGCCCCCCGTCGCGTGTAGCCCCGAGCAAGACCATCTTTGACGGCACCGTGGCCATCCCCGCGCGGCACATCAACGGCTACCTGATGGACGCACCCGACATTTTCATCGCGAGCCGTCCGAAGCCGCTCTGCAACATGCCTGAAATGACAACGGGCAACCGCCCCGCCGATGGCGGCAACCTGATTATCGAAGAGAGCGACTACGCGGCTTTTGTAAAAGCGGAGCCAACAGCACAAAAGTACATCAAACGGCTGGTGGGTTCAGAGGAATTCATCAACAACCGCAAGCGTTGGTGCCTCTGGCTCGTCGGAGCCTCGCCTACTGAACTGCGTTCCATGCCGCTTGTTATGAAGCGCATCCAGGCCTGCAAGGAGGACCGCGAAAAATCGCCCGATGCAGGACGGCAAAAACTCGCCCAGACACCATGGCTGTTTAGGGAACAATTGAATCCTGAAAAGTTCATCGTGGTGCCAAAGGTGTCGTCAGAAAAACGCTTCTATGTGCCAATTGGTTATCTTGATTCGGCAACAATATGTAGCGACCTCGTGTTCATCATTCCCAACGCGACTCTCTACCACTTCGGGGTTCTGACCTCCGTCGTCCACAACGCGTGGATGCGGGTGGTGTGCGGGAGACTTGAAATGCGCTACCGCTACAGCAAGGACATCGTCTATAATAACTTCCCGTGGCCAGAACCAACGGATGAGCGGCAAACCGTAATTGAGGCGACCGCCCAGGGCATATTGGATGCCCGTGCCAACTACCCCGACTCCTCTCTGGCGGACCTCTACGACGAGCGGACGATGCCAGCTGACCTGCGCCATGCGCACCATCTCAACGACCATGCCGTCATGGCCGCCTACGGCTACACAAAGGAGATGAGCGAGGCCGACATCGTCGCCGACCTCTTCCTCCGCTACGAGAGGCTGGCTGGGGGGTAATGACTACGGCACGTCGTCGGAAACGATGTGCGACGACAGAACCCTTGCTGTCGCAAGGAATGGGCGCCGTCGCTACACAAAAAAGCAAGTAATTCAATTAAGCAACTATGATAGACAAGATATTAGTGCGCGGAGCGCGTGTCCACAATCTCAAGGGGATTGATGTTGACATACCGCTCAACAAAATCGTGGGTATTGCGGGAGTCTCGGGTTCGGGCAAGTCCTCGCTGGCGCTGGGGGTGCTTTATGCGGAGGGTTCCAGACGCTATCTGGAGGCGCTTTCGACCTACACGCGGCGTCGCATGACCCAGGCGACAAAGGCGGTTGTGGATGAAGTGCTGTATGTCCCTGCGGCGCTGGCGCTTCACCAGCGTCCCGGCGTGCCTGGCATCCGAAGTACCTTTGGAACGGGCACGGAGCTGCTGAATTCTCTGCGGCTCATGTTCTCGCGACTCGCCAGCCACCGCTGTCCGAACGGCCATTATCTGGCTCCGTCGCTGGCAATCGCGGCGGAACAGCCTCTCATTTGCCCTGAATGCGGTGAAAAGTTCTACGGCCCTGGGGCGGAGGAACTCGCCTTCAACAGCCAGGGTGCATGCCGCACCTGCGACGGCACTGGCACCGTGCGAATCGTTGACCGCGCAACGCTGGTGCCCGATGAATCGCTGACCATCGACCAGGGCGCGGTTGCGCCTTGGAACTCGCTGATGTGGTCACTGATGATCGACGTCTGCCGTGCCATGGGCGTGCGCACGGACGTGCCCTTCAGAGAGCTGACCGATGCGGAGAAGGAGATTGTCTATGACGGGCCTGCCGTCAAGAAGCACATCTTCTACAAGTCGAAGCACTCGAATGAAGCTGGCGAGCTGGATTTCACCTACTACAGTGCCGTCCACACGGTGGAAAACGCGCTGTCGAAAGTCAAGGACGAGGCGGGCATGAAGCGCGTGGCGAAGTTCCTGCGGGAGGAACCTTGCCCAGAGTGCGGCGGCACGCGCCTGTCGGAGGCCGCGCGCGCACCGCGTCTGCGGGGCATCTCGCTTGCGGAGGCCACGCAGATGACGCTTTCCGCGCTGATTCCCTGGGTCAAGGGCGTCCCAGGTTCGCTGCCAGAGGAGATGCGCCCCATGGCGCAAAGCATCTGCGACTCCTTCCTCTCTGCGGCAAAGCGCCTGATGGATTTGGGGCTGGGCTACCTTGCACTCGACCGTGCCGCCAGCACCCTCTCCACGGGCGAGCGGCAGCGCATGCAGCTGGCGCGTGCCATCCGCAACCGCACGACTGGCGTACTCTACGTGCTGGACGAACCCTCCATCGGTCTGCACCCCTCCAACATCGTCGGGCTTTCGGGCGTCATGCACGACCTGGTGGCCGATGGCAACTCGGTTGTTCTGGTGGACCACGACACGCAGATACTCTCCGAGGCCGACTGGCTCATTGAAATGGGACCGAAGGCTGGCGCGGAGGGCGGGCGCGTGGTCGCCGAAGGGACTATCCAGGAGATAGCCTCCAATCCAGCCTCTCTCATCGGCCCCTTCTTTGCAGGCAAGGAGCAGGTGGCCGTACGCACGCCTGTCCCAAAGGAGGAGCTCTTCCGCCTCGGAAGCATCTCTCTTGCCACAGGAGCAATCCACACTGTAAAGCCACTGGAAGTGACGATTCCCAAGGGGCGGATGACGGCTGTGACGGGGGTCTCAGGTTCTGGCAAGACCACCCTGATACTGGAGAGCCTCATCCCCGCGCTGGAGGCCTCCATCGCGGGCACCAAGCTGCCGCCCCACGTCCATTCAGTCTCCGCAAACGGCTTCAAGCAAGTGAAGCTGATTGACGCCACGCCGATTGGCAACAACGTCCGCTCCACCGTGGCAACGTATGCCAATGTCCACGACGAGCTGCGCAAGGTCTATGCGCACACGCAGGACGCAAAAAGCCTCTCGTTGAAAGCGGGCGAGTTCTCCTACAATACGGGCAGCCTGCGCTGTCCGACCTGCGACGGCACAGGTGAAATCAGCCTTGACGTGCAGTTCCTGCCCGATGTTGACATCCCGTGCCCCGATTGCCGTGGTTCGCGCTATGGGAAGCAGGCGCAGGCCATCCGCTACACCAACAAGGCGGGCGAATCGCTCTCCCTGCCAGAGCTCATGGACATGGATGTCACCCACGCGATGGAATTCTGCAAGGATTTGCGCACGGTCTATTCGCGCCTCAAGTGCCTCCACGATTTGGGGCTCGGCTACCTGACGCTGGGCGAGGAGACGCCGCGCCTTTCGGGCGGCGAGGCGCAGCGTCTGAAGCTCTGCTATGAGATGGGCCTTGCACAGGGGGATTCTCTCTTTGTCTTCGACGAGCCGACTATCGGACTGCATCCGCTGGATGTCCGCACGCTTCTGCAAGTTTTCCAGCGGCTCATCCAGAACGGCGCCACTGTCGTAGTGATTGAACACGACCTGGACCTCATACGCAACGCCGACTACATCATCGACATGGGGCCTGGCGGCGGCGAGGATGGCGGACGCATCGTGGCCGCTGGCACTTTGGAGGAGATTCAACACTCCCCCGAAAGCATCACCGCCCAATTTGTTAATTAGGAATTAGCAATTAGCAATTAGCAATTGCTAATTGCTAATTTCATATTTTTTTGCCAAAGTTGCTTGACTATCGTATAAATGGTGTTAGAGTATTGATTGTCCATGCACAAAACATGTGCAGATGTAACTCTAAATTTAAAAAGGAGAAAACAATGAAGAAGCTCGTTCTGATTGCTGCCGTTGCTGCTATGCTCGCTGCCC
>JAFTAC010000529.1 GCA_017458805.1 Victivallales bacterium
CTAACCACTAACCACTAACCACTAACCACTTAATTTCTAATTTCTAATTTCTAATTGGCTTTACACCACTGTCACCTGCTTCTCCAGGGTCTTGAAGATGGCGCTGAGGGTGTCGATGAGCGACTGGATTTTCTCCAGGGGCATGGTGTTCTGATTGGTCTCCTCCATAATCTCGGCGGAGAGGTCGGCCAGCTCCTGAAGGCCGATGGAGGAGAGCTGTCCCTTGAGCTTGTGGAGAATGGGCTTGACCTCTTCGACTTGTCCCTTGCGTGCAAAAACGCCCAGGCTGTCCAAAATGGGACGCCAGTCGGAGGCGGTCTGCGCCAGAATCATCTTGATTTCACCCAGCGAAATGCGATAGCGTTCCCGCATGTATTCGTGCATCTCGCGAACGGTTGTCTCCTCGGAACTCTCCTCGAAAACAGGCGGCTGGCAGAGCTTCCTCTGCGGTTCAATCGCCAGCGCGTCCGCTATGCAAAGAAGCAACTGGTCGCGCTCGAATGGCTTGGGTATGAAGGAGTTAGCACCAGATGCCAAAGCGTGTTCCACATCCTCCTGGTAGGCGGAGGCTGTCAGAGCGATGATGTGGACAGTTCCTGAATCTGGCAGGGCGCGGATGGATTTCATTGCCGCATAACCGTCCATGACAGGCATCTGGATGTCCATGAACACCAGGTCGAACTTGTCCTGCTGGCAGAGCTTCACGGCCTCAAGTCCGTTCTGGGCGGTCCTGTAGGGGAGGCCAATGCTCTGGCAGATGGTTTCCAGCAGGAAGAGATTGGTTGGCGTGTCATCGACGAGCAGCGCGTATTTTTTCCGCAACTCCGCCGCTGGCAAAATGACCTGGAAGTTGCCTGAGAGGTGAAGCTGCTCCTCCTGCTTGCCACGTGGCGCAGTGAACGAGAACGAGAAGGTGCTACCCTCGCCTGGACGGCTTGTCACGACCAGCTCGCCACCCAGCAGCTGCACGATACTGCTGGAGATGGCCAGCCCCAGACCCGTGCCGCCGTAGCGGCGCGTGGTGCTTTTGTTCGCCTGCGAGTAGGGCTTGAAAAGCTTGTCCAGCTCTTGCGAAGAGATGCCGATTCCTGTGTCGGCGACGGCCACGTTGAAGGTGAGGCTCTCTTCACCCTCGGGCTGCGCCTCCACATGAAGGGTTATTTCGCCCTGCGACGTGAATTTGACAGCATTGGAGAGCAGATTGTCAATGACTTGCCGTATGCGTGTCGGATCCGAGCGAATGATGATGGGGTGCTCTTCAGGCAGTTGAACGTTCAGCTTGACATTTTTCTTGTTGCGTAGCAGTTGCGTTGCAAAGGCCACGCGGTCCTCCAGCAGGGCCTTGATGTCAAAGGCGACATTCTCCAGTTCCAGCTTGTTGGAGTTGATTTTAGAGAAGTCCAATATCTCGTCGATGATGTGCAGGAGGCTTTTTGCGCTGGAATCAATGACATTCAGGTATTGGGTCTGCTGGGGATTCAGGTTTGTGTCTGCCAGGCTGCCCAGAAAGCCGATGATGCCATTGAGGGGCGTACGAATCTCATGGCTCATTCCAGCAAAGAAATTCTCTTTGGCGTCGGTATTCTCGCGGTTCTGCACATTGAGTTTTTTTATTTGAGGTTCCACATCCTCCACATCGGCAAGGGTCTGGTTTTCAGCAGCCTGTGGATTCAGCAGAGCCAGTAGGGCCTCCAGGCGCTGCAATGGTCTGATGGTACCCCGCCAGTAAACCACGCAGATTGCCACCAACAGCGCCAACGCTACGGCGACATATCGCACGGAATTGCGGAACACGGCGGCGATGGTGTCAGAATGCAAGTGCGACAGTTCCTCATGACGTGCCCTAAGTTCTTGGCGGAAGGCAATATAGGCGGCATTTGCGAGACCGAGGTTTGTCTGCACGTCATAGCCAGAGGCTACTCGGGTGCGATGCTCCTTAAGGCGATTCCACAATTCAGAGAGGGAGGCAACACCTGGCAGGGCCGCCACATTCTCCTTGTCGGCCAGATGGCTGAATGCCGCATCAATATGGGTGGAACTTTCCGCAATCTGCGCCTTTAGTTCAGCATCGTCGCCATGGGATGTCTTGACAAGAAGCAGCTCGTGGAGATAGACCTGCTGCAGTTCCATGTCCCCAGCGACCTGGTTGAAGATGTTCTGCAGTCCCGACAGCACCATGCACTTGCGCAGCAGGCATGCATCGTGAATAAGCATCACGACAAAGCAAAGCGCGATGGCCAATGCCAGAAAGTTTATTTTGTGGGCAGTTCGCAATCTCATTGTAGATGCTTGAGGTGACACTCCCTCAAATGCAAACGGATGCAATCAAGGCCCAATAGACCCCAGTTGCATCCGTTTGAAAATAAGCTTTTTAGAAGCAGAAATTGATGATTGGGAAGACGGGCACAACCGAGCCCGTGATGATGTTGATGAGACCGATCTGTAGGCCTGTCATCATTTCCGTGTAGTTGATGAGGCCAACCTGAAGGCCGCGGCATTCCATTGAACTGTTGATGATGCCGACTTCAATGCCCCTGACGGATTCATCTGTGATGTTGAAGCCGCCAAGGATGATGCCATTCGAGCGTCCAGCCTGGTTCAGAATGGCGAACTGGAGGCCGCTGAAGTTCTCATGTGCACGGTTCACCAGAATGTTGATCTGAAGGGCCGAAGTGTCAAGACTGGTGGAGGCGATACCCAGGTCAACGCCCTGGATGTAGTCGTTTCCACCGAATGGGAAGTTGATTTTCAGGCCCGACACGTTGATTTCCTCTGGCACAATCTGGAACTTCGAAGGCCAGATACCAAACTGGAACGGTGTTGTGTCATAGGCGGAGACAGTGCTCAGTGCCGCTACCAGTAGAAATGCGATTACCAATGCTCTCTTCATCATGTTCATACTCCTTTTCTTGTCTGAATGACTTGGTTATTTTTCACACTTAGTAAACATAATACATAAAGGCAAAAAATTCCAGTCAATTCTTTAAAATATTTCCAATTGCAGAGGATTATTGACTTAACCAAAACTCTCCCAGTCAATGGTGGAGGGCTGCTGGCTGATGAGCGCATCCAGATGCAGAAGCAGGGGGAACTGCTTGAGGCTGACTTCCCCGTGCTTTGCGCGTATGCGAACAGCCTCCGCGACACGCTGGGTGATGGGAACGGATTCCAGCGTGATGTCGCCCAGGGCAGCCTGAATCTGCTCCATGGTGAGGCCACGTCCCAGCAGGACGCCGAGGCGCCCGTTGCGTCCACCCTGGCTGGTGACATAGAGGTCGCCAGCGCCCGCCAGGCCCGAAACTACGTCTTCGTTGCCGCCGAAGAGGCGCACGAGGCGGCGCATCTCCAGGCAGCTTTGCGCGAAAAGCGCGGCCTGGTGGTTGTAGTAGGGGGTGAAATTGGAGGTGTCGGCGCCCGTCTGCCAGGTGGAGGGGCGTGCATCCGTGATGCCTGCCTCGCGTTCCGCCATGCCTAGTGCCAGTGCGACACCAACTGCATACGTGTTCTTGATGGCGACGGCGCACTCCACGCCAATGACATCGGTGGTGGGTTGCAGGTGGTAGTAGTCGGTGTTCAGGAGGGCTTTTAGGTGCTGCGCGGTGGAAAGTTCAGCGGCGCAGCAGCTGACCATCGTCAAGTGCCTGCCGATCAGCTCGGAGCAAATGCAGGGGCCGCCGATGGCGGAGATGTTCAGGTCGGGACGGTACTCGTTGAAGTAGTGGAGGGTGGTGTGCAAGTAGCCGTCGTGGTTGCTGAGCAGGCCCTTAGTCAGCACCATCAGGTGGGCGTCCTGCGGGAGGAGCGGCAGAACCTCGGTGGCAAACCACTCCAGACCAAAGCTGCTGACACCGCAGACGAACAGCTCGGTGTCGGGAATCGCCTCCCGTATCTCCGAGAAGTAGAACGGGAAGACATTTTCAGGCAGCCTGCATTTCAGGGCAGGGTGAACCCCTGTCTTCTTGATGCTTTCGATGACGCTGTCGTTGAGGTTGGAGCCGACCAGGCGGACAGTGTGCCCATTGTCCGTCGCCGGCCAGCTCATGGCGCTGCCCATCATGCCCGCGCCGATGATTGTAATGATGCTCATAATGCTATTCTATTGCGCCAGACGGAGCTGGCGCATCTTGCATGGAGAAGCGCCAGCTCTGCCCCGCGCTACTTGCATGGAGAAGCGCCAGCTCTGCCCCGCGCTACTTGCATGGAGAAGCTGCGGGCTCTGCCCCGCGCTACTTGCATGGAGAAGCGCAGGCTCTGCCCTGCGCATAATAAAAAGATTACCCGAGGATGACCTTGATAAGAGGGGCGATGGCCTGTGCAAGGCGGTAGAAGCCCAGGTCCGTGAGGTGGGCTCCATCGACATAGCCTTCCCAGAAGTCCTCGCCGAGGCCCTCGTGGAGGGCGTCGAAGAAGAAGACGTTCTGGTCGCCAGCCTTGCGCCGCTTCTCCACCTCGGCCTGCATCGTGGCGGCGCGGGCGTTGAGCGATTCGGGGTGCATCTCCGCAAAGTACTCTTTGCCTGGAGTGGGGGCGCATATTAGGAGCGGGACGGTGGGGTGGGCCTTGCGCAGAATGTCAACGAAGGTAGGCAAGGTGGCTTCGAGGCCCTTCGGGTCCACGTTCCACGTGTAGTCAAGGATGTAGAGTGACGGGTTCTTGATGTCCGCCAGCATCTGCGCCAATTCAGGCTCGCCCTTGCCGTTGCCCGAGAAGGCGAGGTTGATGACTTCGCGGTTCAGCATACGGGAGACGATGTTGGAGGAGACCATGCCTGGACGGCATGCGCAACCACCCTGCTGGATGGAGGTGCCGTACCAGACGATGCGCTTTTCATCTGCGAAGGGCGTCGGCGGCTCGATTTTGGCGTCGTCGTTGAGGCCGATGAAGAAGGATTTGACGCCATTGTAGAGCGGCATGTTGATGAGGACATCGCGCATTTCGCGCTTCACGCCACTCACGACATTGGCGGAGAACTCATGCTTCGAGTGGTCGGTGCGGGTGACGCCAAGGCATTTCCAGACACCGCCGAACTTGAGGTAGATGTCAAAGCCCGAACTGCCTGTGAAGGCCATGTGGTCCATGCCTCCTGTCGATACCAGTTCGCCTCTGATCTGGAAGGTGCCACTGTCGGTGCGGAAGCGTACCATGCCGCCAGCTGTGTTCGGGGAAAGAGCGAACGCTCCGCACTTGGAGGCGGGAACCATCGTCTTCACGCCATTGGGGAACTGGGTGACCTCGGCGGGGCGGTCCAGGGGAAGGCGCTCGTACTTGTGATCCTTGTCAAACCATGCAAAGCCAGACAATTGCATCGGCGCCACAAAGGGGACATGCCAGGCAATGCCGTTGCTGTCGGCAGGGCATTCAGCCATTTTAGGGTCGAGGTTCTTGATATCCTTGAAAAAATCTGCCATGATGCCAAATTCCCGCAATTAGTTTTCGTTGACCATCTTTTCACGGTCTTTCTTGTACTTGGAGTCGCCAGGAAGGCCCTTCTCAATGCTCTTCTTGCCCTTTTCAAGCTGCTGTTCGGTGGCACTCTTAGCCTTCTGCAGCTGTGCGTCCACCTTGCTCTTGTTGTGGGTGTAGTAGTAGTAGCCGCCATACGCGATGGCAGCGATGATGATGAGATAGACGACCTTGCGGATAAACACCTTGACTGCGGTGGATTTCTTGCGTGCCTCGACGTCCTTCACCAGCATGCCTGTGCGCTTGGCGTTGTCCCAGCACAAATCCGAGCAGTAGGGAACGCCGTCATGCATCTGGACGCACTCTGCGCAGAGGGGCTTGCTGCATACAGCGCAACGCTTCACCGCAGGGGTGTTGGGGTGGTTTAAACAAACACTGCCATTGATTCTGTCTGCCATAGTCTGATTCTCCGTAATGGATGGGGTGAAAGAAAAATACAACTACAATATAGACCCTGAAACGCCGTTGTCAAGGCGGAAACTTAGAGTGATTAGTGATTAGTGGTTAGTGGTTAGAAATTATAAATTATAAAATTAGAA
>JAFTAC010000530.1 GCA_017458805.1 Victivallales bacterium
GCACATACCATGTTTGAAGTCATTTTTCCAGAAGGCAAAAAACGGGGCGCAAAGCAAGAAGCACACCTGGGTCAGATTTGGAATCCCCGGAGTTTTTCTCTTTGTTCTGTTTCCATTGACTGGGACAGGACCAAACATCGGCTTCGTCCTGGGCAAGTTAATGGGATTGAGTTTTTTTGCCAATCTTCTGACTGTTTTCAGCGCATGCATGACTACCGTGATTGGGTTCGCGTTTCTTGGAGACAGGATTGCGGAAAATGTCGGGGACAAGGCAATCAATCACATGATGGTGTTCTTCATCGTGCTGCTGATCGGCAGCGCAGTTGTTTCAAAGACGCTTGCATGGATGAAAAAACGGAATTCTGCTAATAAATGGAGCTGACAATGGATAGTTTTCTGTACTTTTTGAGCGGTGTCGCGGGCGTGGCATTGCTTTACTATGGGGCTGAATACCTCGTCAAGGGAGGCGTCAGTGTGGCGATGCGCATGAAAGTGTCGCCGTTGGTAATCGGACTGACGCTGGTGGCGTTTGCCACAAGTGCCCCAGAACTTGTCGTGAGCATTGATTCTGCCCTCAAGGGGTACGGAGACATTTCAATAGGCAATGTGGTGGGGTCCAACATTTGTAATATCGGTCTGATTCTTGGTCTGAGCGCACTGATCTCTCCCCTGTCAATTAACCGTAAGCTCCTGAAGCTGGATTTTCCAATTATGCTTTGCTCCGCATTGCTGCTTTGCCTGTTCTACTGGATGAACCATGGCGTTAACCGCTGGCAGGCATCCGTCTTTTTCACGGGGATACTCCTATATACATCCTGGCTCATTCATGCTTCCAGAAAGGAGGAACAAGATGGCGGGGAGAATAGAGTCCACGGCCTCCTGCTTTCAATTCTCTTTGTCCTTCTTGGCATCGCCGGACTTGTAGGCGGTGCAAAACTGTTCGTGAACTTCGCTGTTTATCTCGCCAGGCTCTGCCATGTCTCGGATGCGGTCATCGGACTAACAGTCGATGCCATTGGAACGAGTCTGCCCGAACTCGCGACATCAGTTGTCGCCGCCATAAAAGGCGAAAATGACATTGCCGTTGGAAATGTCGTGGGATCGAACATATTCAACATCCTTTGCATACTTGGAGTTGTTCCACTAATCTCGCCCATACAGACTCAGGAAATGCAAATGTCTGATATGCTTATGATGGTTGGAATAACGATTGCAATCATCCCCTTTGCCTGGTTTGGCGGCAGGCTAAACCGCCTGGGGGGAGCGTTCCTGCTTTTAGTTTTTGCAACATATATAATCTCCATCGCTCTGTAGGCTCGGATTCCCACTGGGCAGCGACGAGATGACGGCGATCGTCCTTGGCGCGCAGTGCGCGGAAGCCATTCTCCCCAGCGAAGCAACGACCTGCGTATGCGACGCGGCAAATGGCATCTTTAAGGTGAACACGCCCAGCTTTCTCACAGAGAATTATGGACGGTCTTGGAGACACGGAGGAACGGAAATAAGCGAAATAATCGCCGCAATCGACCTAGAGACCACGGGGCTTGCCCCGCACTACCACGACATCATAGAAATCGTCATCCAGCCGCTGGACAATGCTTGCGAGACAGAGTCTGGAATCACTGCGGCTTCATTGTAAAAAGCAACGTA
>JAFTAC010000531.1 GCA_017458805.1 Victivallales bacterium
GGACCGCCTGGGAGGATGGGCAGCGCGCCGTTCGCATGGTGCGTACACAGGCCAAAGAGCACGGCTTTTCGCCTGATAAAATCGGCGTGGTCGGCTGCTCAGCTGGCTCGCACCTGTGCATGCTGCTGGCGCTCTCGTCGCAGACGCCTGCCTACAAGCCGATAGACGAACTGGATGAAGTGCCTTGCAATGTGGCATGGGCCATTCCAATGTGCCCCGCATACGTGCTGACCGATGGTTTGCTGACACCTAACGAGAAGGGCGGCCACGGCGATGATGCCGTCTTGGATGAGGTCTTTGCCTTTGACAGCAATTCCTGCCCCTGCTGTTTTATGCATGGCGGCCTTGACCAGTACTCTCCAATGGGGTCCGTGAAGGCGTATCGCCGTCTGCGCCAGATGGGCGTTCCCGCCGAGCTTCATCTTGAGGCAAAGGCTGTCCACGGCTTCGCAAACTACGATCGTCTGGATACGCCGCAAATCGCCTTGGACTTTTTAAGACGCATCGGAGCCATTCCAGCCCATAACTCCCTGGAAGCAGACCTGGCAGCCATCGACAAATGGGAAAAGGACAGACTGGCTGGCTGCCAGGGGGATTTGGATTTGATTTAGAGTGCCCGTTCTCTAGCAGGTGCGGCGCAGCACACACCCGCAGGTGTACTAGGGGGTTCGGGGGGCGTAACGCCCCCCGTCGTTTGTTCGTGCTATGGTTGCCTAGTGTATGGCAGCGACGGCCTGGAGAAGCCAGGTGTCTGCGGGGCGTGCAATGACGCCGATGTAGTTGTGTTTGGTGTAGATGCGTGTCTTGCCCTTGACGGTTTCGACATGTCGGATGGGGTAGGCGCGCTGGAGTTCCGTTTCATCGCGGACGAGAAGCGTCTGGCCAACCCAGGGGCCGTCTGGTATGGCTGTGTCCAGCTCGAACCAGGAGTTGCCCTTTTCATCAACTGAGCCGACAATCTTGCCGCTGTAGGAGGCGGCGTCGAGTGTGAGCTTCATGCGGCCTGCTGAGAGCTTCGTGCCCTCCAGCATGAAGGCGGTCTTGGGCTTGTCGCCGTTGGAGGCGAGGACTGCCAGACGGGCGTTCGTCTCCAGTTCGGGGAGCTTCACCTCGTTGCACTCGCTGAAGAGAATCACGTCGGTGCCGCAGACGGTATCGACGTAGGCGACGCATGCGCCGTTCGCCAGTTCTTTGGTGCGTATGGATTTGACGAGCGGTTTGTCGGCCTTGTATCCGCAGAAGGCGGTGATGAAGGTATCGAGCTGGTGGCCGATGCGGTGGAGGCGGATGTAGGGGAGGAGGGCGCCCCTGTCAAGGTTGCGCGTGTTGCGCTGTCCCCAGTCCTGGCTGACCTTCACGGTTTCACCGACGTGTCCAGGCGAGAAGAAGGTGAAGCGGTAGGAGTCGTCCATCTTCCAGGTCATCGACCACGGGGCCTCGCCGTCGGCTACCTCCTGTGGCGGGAGAGAGGCCTGGGAATCCATATCCAGAAGCATGGTGACCTCCTCCCAGGTTCCGTCCAGCTTGGGGGCCTTGAGGATGCGTAGCCCGCGGTATTGGCGCGCGTCTGGTGAGCGGTCATCGTCATACCAGAGGAGGGCGGATGGATGGAAGGCGGGGGCCTTGGAGCGGATTTTCAGCGTGATTTCATATCTGGTCGATGTTTTGCCGATGAAGGCATCACGCCCCGTGTAGCCATCGCTGTCGCCGATGACGAAGGCGGTGTTGAAGATGCCTTTTTCATCGGGGGTGGTAACGGTGTACCGCAGGAAGGGGCCTTCCTTGTCGGCCATGGCCTTGAGGGTGGCCTTGCCGTTGCCGAGGTAGAGGTTATAGCCGTTCTTTGCGCCTTTTTTAAGTTCAGCGGGGATGGGCTTCGCCATGTTCCTGGCACCTTTCGTGTTGGCCTTGACAATGCGTATGTCCTTGAAGTCCATAGAGGTTATGTCCATGGCGGCGATTTTCACAATGAAGGGGGTGTTCAGAAGAGGCTGCGGTTTTGCAGAGCCGAATGTGAGGCCCTGGATGGTGGTGTCGTTGTTTGGACCGTGGAAGAGGTAGTCGCGGTAGGTGCCGCCCTTCGCCTTGAACATGTCGAGCCAGTAGGCTCCGTGGCTTCCATGGGAGACCTGCACCAGGCTGCGCTCGTAGGTGGCTTTCTTGCCATACGCGAATGAACTGGCGCGCATCGCCTTCACATGGGGCGAGAGGGCGAAGAAGTGGAAGCTGCCGCCGCGTCCGCGTGTCAGCTGCTCCTTGTCGTCGATGGTGACGAGGTTGTGGGCGAGAGTGCGTGCGGTCATGTGCTTGTCGGGGTGGTCCCAGAGGTAGCCCAGGTCGCCCAGAAGCTCATGGCCGTCCTTCCAGAGGTAGAGGTTCAGGCTGTCGCTGTGGTGGTGGCCACCCCAGTTGGATGCGTCGATTAAGGCAATGGCGTCCCGTCCGTATGTGCCCAGGCGGAACATTCCCTGCGCTAGGAAGGGGAAGACCACGTCGTGGCAGACGAAAGGCTTGGCGTTCTCGTTTCCATCGCGGTTGAAGACTGGTTGCGAGATGGTGTTCGTGTTGTCCGACATGCCGATGTTCTGGGCGTTTTGGAGGGCATTGCGGTTGAAGATGGCGTACCGCTGAGTGTACTTGGGGTTCTTCCCTGCGATGGCATGCAGGAGGGAGATGTTTTCATCGGTGGGGAATGCCAATGCGATGAGCTCCGCATAGTTGCCGTTGAGGGAGGTGGTCTTGTTGGAGTCGGCCACTGGCGGGAAGAAGAGGTTGCCCTGAAGCGTCCAGATGAAGGACTGCCAGCAGGTGCCGTAGTTGGTGTCGCGGCAGGCGTCGAAGTGGACGAGGCGTTTCGCCCCTTCAGGCGGCGTGTAGCCCTTGGGTTCCGTGTAGTCGCGGAAGATGTAGGCGAAGGGGAGGATGCCTCCCATCGTCATCAGGCCGTAGCCTGCTGATTCGGAGGTGGCACCGTCGGGCAGGAACCAGTCCTCGACGGTCTTCATGAAGCCGTCCAGTCCAAAGCGGACCATGTCAGGCATGCCGAGGACCATGCCGACTGCCGCCGCACCAGCGCGGTTGCCGACGGACTTGTTGTTGATTTTGGTGTCGCCGCAGGCGAGCAGGGCGGATTCGAGGAGCACGTCCTTCTCGATGAGGAGGCGTTCTTCCTCGGAGTAGAGGGGACGTCCATCGGGGTATTTGGCGTTGTAGGTGATGTCGTAGGCGTTGGCGAAGGTGACGGCGGTGCCGCCGTCCATGCCCTGCGTATGGAAGCGTGAGGCAGACCAGTAGCCTGTCCAGAGGCTGCGGTCAGGGATGTTGGGCGGTGCGACGATTTCATCGGTGGGGAGGTCGTTGATTTGCTAGCAGGCGTGGTGCGGGTCGCAGTCGGCGTATTCGTTGTAGGTGTAGCCTACGCGCACGAGGTAGTGGGGGAGGACCTCGGCGATTTTGAGCAGGATGCGCTTGATGGTTTCTGCGTGTTCGATTTTGCCGTTGAGGGCGTATGCGGTGGCGAGGGTGTCGAGCTGCTTGAATACGTAGGCTACCTTGCTGGCGCGGATGATGCTCGACGGGTTGGACATGCTCTGCTTGTAGCCGAAGCAGGGGAATGGTTCCACATCAATGAAGGTGAAGACCTGGCGCGGGTCCCACTTGCTCTGGACCTTGATGGTCTCTGGGTACTTTTCATTGGGATAGACGGTGCCGCAGTGGGGGCAGCGAAGCTCATTTGGCTTTGAGACGCTCCACTGCCAGTTGTTGTTGGGGAGCCAGCGGAGACCCTTGTCACGACAGGCAGGGCAGGGGGTTGTGCCGCCCGCCGTGGTGACTTCCACCATCATGTCCAGGAACTCCCTGGTCATCTGCTTCACGATTTGGTCTGCGTTCTTGGAAAGGTTGTCCGCGTACTTTCTTGCCCATTCGTGCGTTTCGATGTTCTTTCGGGCGCGTTGAAGATCCTGTTCCTTGAAGGAGACGCAGGGGTGGACGACCGTTTTTCGGAAAGCCTTCCATTGTTCAACGCTGGTCGGGTCCCCGTAGGGGATGCGCATTTGGTCTGCAAGAAGTGTGGTCATGGTGAGTGAAATGAAAATGGTGAGTATGAGTTTCATAGTATGGATTCCACATTAGTAGGAGAAGGCCCAGAAAGCCCAGTTTTGCATCGGGGAGACGCTGGGCGGGGCGTTGAGTTTTATGTAGTTGTTGTTGAGCTGCATAAAGAATGGGCCTGTCTGCGGGGCTGTGCTAGTGCCGATGAGGTTCCAGCCAGGCAGGAGCGGAATGGCGTCGCCACGGAGGCCGACGAGGGTGGCGTCGGGGCGAAGTGAGCTGATTTGCACGGCAAAGCCCTGGCCAGGTGCAAGCGTCTCTGGTGCAGGTGAGTAGCTGTCACCGTCCCAGACCCAGAGGGCATCTGCGCCGAGGGCGGGGGCCAGTTTGGCGGTGGTGAGGCCGTAGGGTGAGGCGAGCATCAGCCAGCGGTTTGATTGAGCATCCTGTGTGCTGTATGAGGCGCCCTCCACCAGGCTGGGCCAGAGCGATGAGAGCTTGACTTGCACCTTGTCCAGAAGAATCGTGATGGCGACGGAGTTGGAGGCCGCGTTGTCGCCGTCGTAGAGTGTTGCTGTCGCCGTCAGGGAGTCGTAAACGTTTCCAGTTGACTGGAAGCGGATGGGAAACTCTGAAAGGGCGAGCGGGAAGGTCACTTTGTTGCCCGTTTTATTGAACCAGCTGCCATTTGACGCGGCGAGGCGGAGCTTGAGGAGTGCCTGGTCTTCGGGGTCATCGTCCAGCAGGGTGAAATCGGTGGCTTGCAGCCATGCGTTTTCCCGTATTTCCTGCGGAGCGGCAATGATTTGCGGTGGGCGGTTTGTGTTCTGGACTTTGACTGTGACCTCCAGCGAGACGCTTTCCCCTTCGCTGTCGGTGGCGATGATGTTGAATGTTGAGGTTGCGATCGTTCCGCGTGTGGTGACATCGTAGCTTGGCGCAAAATGAAGTGTGCTGCTGTTGATGGTGACCCATTGCGGTGCGTTTTCAAGCGAGAAGGCCAGTTTTTCCGTGTTGAAGGGAGCAGGGTTCTGCAGGTCGGGGTCGTCCACGTATGGGGCGTAGTCAGTTCCGTCTATATTATCTCCCTCGTTGATGGTGTAGGTGAGGGCTTGAGAGGGGATGGCGTCGCTCCAAGCAGGCGGGTTGTTCACGTTGTTGACGGTCAGGGTAATGGTCTGGGGCGAGGAGAGCTCTGTGCCATCCCAGAGGGCGAGCGACAGGGTGGCGCTTCCGCAGAAATAGGGGCTTTCGGGGCGAATCTTGATGGCATACCACGTGCCGTAGGGGAGAAGCTCTGCATGGAGGGAGGCGTCGGCGACAAGATTCATCGGAATGGCGTCATTCTTTTCCAAGTCATTGTATGCCAAAGGGAAGAGGATGTCGTCAGGTGATTCGTCTGCAGCCAGTTGCGTGGAGGCAAATTGGGCGGGGGTATTGGCTGCGGGGGCGAAGGTTGTCAGGTAGAGTTCATTGGTGATGCCGTTGGCCTTGCCTTCGAGGAGGTTCTGGGCGGGGGAGGCAAAGCAGACGCGCGAACCATCTACGCTGATGGTCGGAGGGGGGCTTGCCAGGACCAGGCTGGAGGCGTATTGGCCATCATCGGCGAGGGAGGCGACAGTCTCCTGATTGGTAAGGAGGTCGTAGCGGCACGCCTGCCATATTCCGTTGTGGCGGTGGCGGAATGCGAGGAAGCGTCCATTGGCGGAGATGGCAAAATCATTGGGCGTGAACCCTGGAAGGCCATTGAGGGAGAGAGCTTCCGTCGAGCCATCGCGTGCGAGCCATTTGAGAGAGCCATCCTGAAGGACCAGGAAGCGGGTGAGGGAGTGCGGTGCGGCGCATGCGGTGATATTGTCTGCCAGGGCGGTCAGCGTGCCTGTGGCGGTGTCGCAGAGAGTAAGTGTGTTCCCTGAAAGGAAGGCGGCTGTGAGCCCGTCGTGCGACATCATGGCCTTTGAGAAGCTGTTCTCCTCGGACACGGCGCGCTCCTCGCCATTGATGCAGATGTATGGCACACCTGATTTCAGATAGGCAAGCGTGGATCCGTCGAATGAGACGGCGTAGTCGCCCGTGTCGAGCCCAGCGGCAATTTCGGGCACATCGTCAGTCGTGATGGAGAAGCTACTGGGTGTAATGGTGTATTTATAGAGGCTCTGGTTTCGTGTGAAGAAGAGATGGCGTCCATCGCCTGATAGCTTGATGTTGAGAAGGTTTTCAGCCTCCTCCGCATCTTTTATCAAATGGGTGATGACGCCGAGGGCGAGGTCCCAGAGGTAGATGACCTTGGTGTTGTAGTGCTGGGTGTCGTCCTTGACCGTGGTGTTGTAGGCGACCAGGCTGCCAGTTTCGTCCAGGGCGAAAGAGTCGCCGTTGATGAAGCCGCCGCCTTTGCCATTGAGGAAGACCTTTCCAGAGGGGGCGGTGGAGACGTGGTGCAGAGGCTTTTCATCAATGGGAGATGTCCCCATGTCGATTGCCCACACATTTGCGTTGTTGGCGCTGTTCGCATAGCCGAGGTTTGTGGCTTTCGTGACAAATGCCACGAAACGTCCGTTAGGGGAGATGGCGGGGGTCATGCATTCGGCATTGGCTTCGGCAACTTGCTCAAGAACCTTTAGCGCGCGGTCGTATCGCCAGATTTGCGAAATGCCGTTGGAGGTTGTTTGGGCAGTGAAGACGACAAAGCGTCCGTCACAGCTTAGGGCAGGGGAGGCGCATGCGAAGAGCTCTTGCGCTCCTGAACACCACTCTGTTCTCCAGATGCCATTTTCCAGTTGTGCCACAATGATTTGCGTTCCATGTGTCTCTATGTATTCGGAGTTTTCCGAAGCGATGTTCAGCAGAGCGACGTTATTGGTGACAAAGGCGATGGCGGTCTTGCTTTGGGCTGCCGAGAGTTCAGGCGAGGCGTTTTGGCCAGTTGCGTCAGGGATGATTGCGTTGGCAATCTGTGTCAGAGACTGGGAGACACGGTCGTAGGCGAATACGATGGTGCCTTCCTCTTCGGGAGACGAATCGCTGGACGAGAAGAAAATCTGGCTGCCGTCAGGCGAAAGGGCGAAAGGCTGGCCGTCGGTTGCGGGCAGGCCTGGGTCTGGAACGACAGTGAACGTGTCGTCAAGAAGCGTGATTCCACCGTCCTTGTCGGCGATGGCAAGCAGTGAGCCGTTGCCGCTTATGGCGACGGGGGAGCGATCATCCACGTTGAAAAACTCGCTTGAGAAATCAGACGGGTCATTGGAGCAGGTGTATTCGTATGTTGGCGCACCATTGCCCCTGCCGTTTTTGCGCAGGGCGAAGAAAAGAGCATTTGCTCCACGAAGCAGTCGGTAGTTGGTCCAGGCATACATGTCGATGGTGTTTCCAAACATTTTGCCGATGAGATACCCCATTTCGTCGTAGGAGGGGAAGACGACTTCCGATTTGGGTGTTGTGGCCAGCAGACTGGCGGAGTTCACGCCAATCAGGGCTGGAATCCATGAGGAGTCCTCTGGCGATGGTGCAGGGAAGATGAAGGTTACCATGCCGTCGTCACTTACGACCGGCTGGCTGACAAAGTTCACCTTGTCCCAGCCACTGCCGTATATCAGTGGCTGGCCGTTTGAATCAACGCCCACGAGAACTGGATTGGCCGCAAACAGGTTAAATGCAGTGACAACTAGCAGCAACAGTAGATAGTTGCAAAGCCGTTGGAAGCTTGATATGGAAAAGATTGTGCTATTCATTGTATGTGCGTTAGATGGAGACATATTAAAACATATTCGTAACTATTCAGAAGGGGAAGCGGCGATAGAATCTAGCCGTGGGTGGAGCAAAGCCGCATAGCTGCGAGCGAAACCCACGGGCAGGCGATACCCCAGGTTCCATTGCGCCGTGCCGCGAAGCGAAGCGGAGCGGCAAGGCACAGAAAAGCTAGCGGCTTGTACCAATTTGATACCCTTCTGAATAGTTACACATATTCTTAAAAATATACATGTTTTTACTTTTTTCAAACTGGATTGTGAATATTCGTGACACGGATGGGCAGCGTAGCTCGCACAATGCAGGGGACCTGTGGGGAGGATTCGTCCTCTATCAGGTGCTACGCAGTAGTTTCACTGGGGGGGACGGCCACGCGCTGCGCACCACAAGTACCAACGCGCCACGTGCCACAGGTATCAGCGCATGGTGTTTTCAAGCCATGGAGGATGTGAAAAATCTTGTGCAATTGAAGCCGCACCATACCTTGGATTAATCCCACCCCGCACCCCCCGCCCGGCCACCCTTACTTTACCTACGCGCGAGCCTGATTTCAAGTGGGAAAAATGCAATTCAACATTGTTTGGGAAATGCTATATAATTTTATAGGGAACATAAGCCTGCTTATAAAAAACACCTGTGCAATTAAAACACCTGTGAAATCAGAGCCACGAAGCGGATGCGATTGCACAAGTGAAAAATGTTGGATAGGGATTTGCAAACTGGGGTACAACGATTACAATATAGTCGAATCAGATTTTTGACAGTTGACGTTTAGAAAAAGAGGTACTTTCAAAATCATGAACACTTCCTATTTGCCTTACAAGAACGAGTTGCGGGATTGTCTATGGATGTGGGGGCACGAGACAGGCGTCTATGACGGCCCTGGCAACAAATACCAGATACCTGTGAGCGAGCCGATTGGCATGGCGCACGCATGCGGCTACATGGGAATCCCGAATGTCTGTTCCGTGCGCTGGGAGACCTGTGGCAAGGCGCACCTGTGGCAGTACCGCGGCATGACACGTTTCGGCTGGATTATCGGGCACAATCCCACGACGTATGCGAAGCTCTGCCCGTTTGCGGAGAGCCTGGTGCCCGCCTACCCCAACTTGACGGCGTTCGAGCTGGATGACTTCTTCGACAACAAGCCCGAGGAGATGCAGCCTGACCCCGAGGGCGGCGAGAAGCTTGTCTCACCTGCGACCCTGACCTTGCAGGAGCTGGATGACCTCAAAAAGCGCATGAAGACGCTGGCGCATCCCGTCGAACTACGCATTGTCCTATACGCCAGACAGTTGAAACCGTCCATCGTGCCCGCTTTAAGCTATGCGGACACCGTCCTCTTGTGGACTTGGAACGGGGCGGACATCGTGAAGCTTACCGACAACTACCGTTTGTACCGCAGCATGATGCCTGACAAGCCCACGTTGCTGGGCATCTACATGTGGGACTTCGGCGACAAGAAGCCCTTGGAGCTGGGCTTTATGAAGCAGCAGCTGGACCAGGCGCTGAAATGGTGGAAGGAGCGTGAAATCAACGGTCTCATCTTCCAC
>JAFTAC010000532.1 GCA_017458805.1 Victivallales bacterium
GACATGATATATGACTTGCATCCCACCCTGCCTGTCAGTGCCCTTTGCAAACTCACCAGGGTACTCAAACAACGCGACGACGATCGCTGGAAGAGCGTCCATCAGCTCTTCCAGCAGTATATCCACCGCAATCCCGACAACTGGACAGCGCATATCCACACAGGTCCAACTGCCAACAGTTTCTGGTACACCAACCTGCTGGAAACCAATGCTGAATACCTTCTCACCCTCCAGGAGACTTTGCCCGACCAACAATTGATACCCCTGCTCATGAGCTATATACTGATGAACTACTCCCACGACTACGCTTTTGGCGGTACCTTCTCCACCGCCACCGTCCTGCGTGCACTCTGCCGCCTCCCCGAAAGCTCGCGGCAAAACGCAGATGCCACCATTCTTTGGGAGCTCGACGACAAACCTTGGAATCCCGCCAAGCCATCAGCACTTTCCCCAGGTGCTCATCAGTTAAAGGTCCGCCAGACGGGTGCAATCCCAGCATGCGTCTCCGCCCGTGTCGCCTGGCGTGAGAAGGACGCCAACGCCCAAGCGCATCCCAGCAGCCAGATTGCCATTTCACGCTCCTACACTCTCTATTCGGAAAGCGAGCAAAACGGCCTCCATATCGGAGACATCGTGATGGTCGAACTGGAGCTGAACCTGCTGAACGCACAGGAATACCTGAGGGTATCTGACCCGCTTCTCGCGGGCATCGACACAAATGTCACCCCAAACTGGACAATGTGGGACAGTGAAAAGCACAAGACGACGATGGAGTTCTTCCTGCGCCGCGTTCCCGCTGGCATCTTCAAAATCCGCTACCCTGTACGCCTCCTCTACGCAGGCCGTTTCACCGCCCTCCCAGCCCTCGCCGAGCCCATGTACGCACCCCAATTCAAAGCCACTGGCAAGGCCGACACCCTCACCATCCTGCCGTAAACCAAGGAAACGACGGTGCCCTCGCAATCGCCGTGCCCAGTTCCAATACTTAGGCATGGGATAATGACAACGCCTAGTTGAAAAGCCGCGTCACCCCTCCTCGCTTATGCAATGCCACAGGCATGGCATTTCTGCATCATTTCGCCATCGGCTTCTTGTATATTCATTATTTCCATTTTAATTTAGCTATTTTGACACATTCTATTTGCATTTTCAAAAGAACCATTTATATTTTCAGAAAGGCAAAAAAAACTTCCAAAATAGGAATAATTATATGGGATTAAAGGATACGGCAGCTAAGAACTTTTTCGGAAGGCCAGACATCATGGCCTGCATTCTGGACTTTATCTTTTTTGAAGGTATCCCCACTGTAAAGCAAGAGCAGCTGAGAGATATTTGTGGAGAACACCACCGAATTGAACAGGACGAGACAGGTAAATTCAAGACGAACAACCGATTTCGGGACAAGCTATACGAGCTTGACACAAAGTACGGAAAACTGACGGTTGGCTTTGAGTTCCAGTCCAGAAACGAAAAACCGATGGTTCTGCGTATCGTCCGCTACGACCACAGGCGGTACACTGACATGATCTCAACAGGTCAGCACAGTCGAATCGTCAACATCGTGCTGAGTTTCGACAGAATACGGCGCGCCCCACCCACAAGTCTAAAGGAGTTGTTCGGACCGCCACCGCCCTTCGCTAAAGAATACTGCTACGACTATGGCTTCATTGACCTGAATATATACGATTTGGCTGAAAAATACGAGCAGTTCTCTTGCATTGAGCTAAAAGAGGTGTTACATTATTTTAAGGTTGATCAGGACAAAGGCGAGCTAGTGAATGCCTTGACAAAAGGGATACTCAAGGGACGCCTGAGCCGTGATGCGGCTTTGGTATGCGCGGTTTTCCTGGGGTTGAAGATTAGGCTTGACAATGACGATGAGGAGATTGACATGTGCAAAGCAATAAGAGATTTCAAGAAAGAATGCATTAGAGAGGGTAAAATTCTGGGGCGTTTGGAAGGACGCGAGGAAGGACGCGAGGAAGGACAGAGAATCGGTGAGGATAACGCACTTCGGACATTCATAAAAAACCTTCTTGACAATAGTTTCTCTTTTCTGGATATTTGCAAGCTTACAGGTGCATCAGAGGAAAAGGTTGAGGAAATCACCCTGGCACTACAGCAATCCTAACCTGCGTCATCTGATGACAGCGAGTCTCCTCTAAGCGTTTGTTATCCATCAAAGTCCTTTTTCACCTCCCCCTGGAAGCTGCCAGCCATAATAATGCGGTTGGCAGCTTTTTTGTGTATGTCCTATAATGTTTTTCTAACAAGAGTACTTGAATAACTCTCTCCTATGTGCTAAAATGATAGAGATACAAACGTGATTATTCAAGCGTTCTTCCAAAAACAGGGAAACACCACTATGAAGAAAATCGTCGTCGTCACAACCATGGCCGCCTTTCAGCAAACCTTCTGGTGCGAAGAGGTTGAAGAAAAACTGAAAAAATATGGCTATGAGCTATCGTTCATCCAGCAGCCCAAGCTGACCATCGCAGATTTGCCGTATGATGAAAGCGTGGATATCGTCGTCACCTCCTGGGGATCACCGCGCTGCACAGAGGAGATATTCAGCAAGTTCCCTAACATGAAGATACTAGGGCACTGCGCAGGCTCGGCGGCAGCTGTCAGCTCGCCAGAGCTGTATGACCATGGCGTGCGCGTCTTCGCAGCCAACTGGATGATGTCGCGCTCCGTTGCCGAATGGTGTACGCTCATGACACTTCTGCATTCACGCAACTTCTTCCACGCCACCAGCATCCGCCATGGTGACAGGATGAACTGGAAGGAGCATTTCGCCATGCAGGATCTCCATGAGATGACCATCGGCTGCTGGGGATATGGCGACGTCACCAAGCACTTCCTCCGCCAGATCAGCGTCTTCGAGCCGAAGCGCATCCTCATCTGCTCAGGTCACGCCAGCCAGGAGGAACTGGCTGCGGCAGGCGGTACAAAAGCCACCCTGGAAGAGGTGCTGGCGCAGTCGGACGTGGTACACTGCCTTGTCGGCGTCACCCCCGAAACCCTCCACCGCATTGGTGAAAAGGAACTTGCGATGATGAAGGACGGAGCCGCCATCCTGAACTGCGGGCGCGCGGGCCTCATCTGCGAAGAACCGCTCATTGCGGAACTTGCCAAGCTCAGACTCTACGCCTACCTGGACGTCTTCTACCAGGAGCCGCTCCCCGAGGACTCCCCGCTCTACGACCTTCCCAACCTCATCATGACACCCCACAACGCAGGCTTCCCTGGACGCAAGACCTTCCTCACCTTCTTGCTGGACGAGTTCCACCGCGCCGAACTCGGCGAAAAGTGCCTCGGCGAAATCACCCGCGACCGCCTCGGCAAAATGACCGTCGAGGGCCTCGCAAAGAAAAAAGCCTAGAAGCTCTGACATAGTAGCACCCACGTACAGTCCCATCCCCACTACATCCCATGGACATCAAAGCACAAATCCAAGACAGTACTCTTCTTCTGACTCGCGGCACCGAAACCCTCCACCTCGCCTGGCCAGGCATTCAGGTGGTCATCCACGGCACGCCATACGTCCCCGAACCAGTGGGTGCACCCGAAGGCCTGAGCCAGTGTTTCACCGCTGGCGACATGCATTTCAAGGTTACACTAGAGTGCAACGGCTTCTTTGTGCGAAAAACAGTTGAAATCACCACTGCCAAGGAACTTCCGACACCTGACTACGTGGAGATGGACCACCAGAAACTGGAGGACGATGGACTACGTGTCTGCGGCTACATGCAGACCTGGGCAATCAAGGGACGTCCAGGGGCAGAGGAGGAAGGGGGCGGCATCATGCCTGGCTGCGGCTACCCCGTCATAGGCAAGCACTTCTTCACCGCCATCGAACACCAGGCCGCCTTCAACAAGCTGCTTGCACCTGGAGAGATTTCACTTGTGCAACACCCCACCTGGCAGGATGGACGCCTCGCTACCGCACCAGTCGTCTTCGGCTGGGCGGACGACGCGCAGACCGCCTTTGCGGACTACATCGACACAATGCGCCAGCCGCCACTTAAGGAGCCGCTCTTCTGCTTCTGCTCCTTCTGGTCAGACCCCTACATTGGCAACTACGAGTATGATGTCTCCACGGAGAACTATACCAGCTTCATCAACGCCTTCAGCCGTCTAGGTCTCAGACCAGACCTCTACACGCTGGATGCGGGCTGGCAGAACAGGCAGACCATCTTCAGCGCAAAGGACACCTTCGGTGGTGATGAGGGGCTTAAGGAGCTGACACGCTTTGCGCAAAGCCACGGCAGCGGCCTCTCCCTCTGGATTGCCGACAACGGCCCCATGGGCATTGCCCCCGAATACCTGCAGTCGCTGGGCATCAAAATCGGCGGAGGCGAAAGCTCCGCCTACTGTGGCGACAACTACGCCGTGCTAATGCAGCCGCAACTTGAAAAGCTGCTGGGCGACCGCTTCTCCAAACTGGCAGGTCCAGAGTTCAAGGCGCGCCACTTCAAAATCGACTGGGACAACGAGTGCGCCACGTCGCCTGAGTTCAAGGAGAAATACCCCACGCGCGACCATGTCCGCGAAGAGTCCATCAACGTGATGAACCGCATCCAGACGCGCGTCAGGCAGGCAAATCCAGCCATCGTAACACGCTATGGCTGTGGGCAATGGGCCTCGCCGTGGTGGCTGAAATACGGCAACCACCTCTTCCTGGCCGATTCGGGCGACTCCGAATACTCCTCGCTTCCCGCCAAGGACCAGCGCAACTCCGCCATCACCCACCGCGACCTCATGTACTACTGCTCGCTGGTGCGAGACAGAAGCCAGATTCCGCTTGACTGCTTCGACAACCATGAGTTCCCGCACGCCCTGCGCAACCCGTTCACCGAGACGCCCGCCGTCTGGAGCGACCTGGTCATGCACGCCATCCTGCGCGGCGCCACCTACCTCACCTGGATGCTCCAGCCAGAAGCACTTGAAGATTGGCAGGTTGCCATCTTGAAACATGCGATGGCGTTCGCACGAACCTACAAGGAGCACATCTTCGTACGGCGTGGACGCATGGTTCTCGGGAACCCTGGCCACGGGGAAATCTACGGCTTCATTCAGCCAGGCGCAGATTCGACATGGTGTACCCTGCGCAATCCGCTCCCCTTCCCACAGGAAATCGAGCTGGACTATGCGAAGCTCTGCGGTTACGTGACGGCCAGTGCCCTCCAATTCTACCCGCATTTCCAACAACTTCCGCGCAAAATCACCTTCCTCCCGCACGAAGTCAAGCTGGTCATCGTCCGTCCTGATGCTAATACAGTAGATGCGACGACACCCATGCAGCTCTTTGCCTCCGACAACGGCACCATCGAGGCACGCTACCCCGCCTCACTGACCGTCTCGGAGACAATCCGCCCGATGGTCTGCGAGACCTACCAGATTCACGCATTGGAGTTCGGAGCCGTCAGCCAGGACGGCAACCGCCTCTTCTTCAGGCTGCGCTCACCCTATCGTATGCGCAATCTGGAACTCAACATCTGCCTCAAGGGCGACATGGAACGTGCAGCCACGCTGAAGATGTACTCCTCGCGCTACCAAGGAGCCATGGGCTCCTGCTATGCCATGCCAGTGGCGGAACTCATGCCCAACAAGCCTGGCTGCGGCGAACGCAAAAACCCCGACGCATCCCCGACAGACGGTCGCCGTTTCTTCTGCGCCCCCGCTCCAGAAGGCGGCGAGGCCTTCTTCAACATCGAACTGGAAGGTGCCTCGTTCGACCAGCTAGAGGTCTGGGCCAGCGGCTACCAAGCCCCCTCACGCGAGGCGGCCCCTGC
>JAFTAC010000533.1 GCA_017458805.1 Victivallales bacterium
GGGTCACCAATGGCCCGAAACACCATTTCTTCGGTTACTTTGACAAGTTTCCGTGGGACAAGAAAGGACGTCGACTTCTAACGATGGAGGTGGATTTCGTGGCACGCCAGCCCGTTCCAGGCGAAAAAGCCTCCATCTGCGTCATCGAGGAGGACGGCACGCTGCGCAAGGTCGCCGAGACGGACGCCTGGTGCTGGCAGCAGGCTTGCATGCTTCAGTGGCTCAACGACGCCGACAGCAAAATCATCTACAACGACCGCGAAGGCGACCATTTCGTCGCTCGCATCCTGGATGTTGATACAGGGGAGACGGAGACGCTGGACCGCCCCATCTACTGCCTGAGCCCCGATGGCAAATGGGCCATCACATTGAACTTCTCCCGTCTCGACCGCGAGCGCCCCGGCTACGGGTACCCAGGTGCCTTCGACCCGTACATCGGCAAAAAGCACCCCGATGACGACGGTGTCTGGCTGATTGACCTCAAGAAAAACAAGGCAACGCTCTCCGTCAGCGTCGATAGAGTGACGCGCGAGTTCTACCGCACGGGGCCGAAGGGAATGGAACACGGCCCAGGTTGGTTCAACCACATGCTCTTCAGCCCCAACTCTGAGCGCATTGCCTTCTTCCACCGCTGGCGCGTGCCCTCCAAGAACGGGGCACCATGGCATGTCACCCACATGTTCACCGCAAACCGCGACGGCTCCGAGCTTTTCCCGCTCAATCTGCAGGACATGAGCTCCCACTACACATGGGTGGGGCAGGGCAACCAGATCATCAACTTCTCCAATCAGTGGAAGACTGGCTGGCAGTACCACCTCTTCACGGACCAGACGGACAAGGTGGAGGTCATCGCGAAGGACGTCTTCCCTGGCGACGGCCACTGCTCCTACTCCAGCGACTGCAAGTGGATGCTGACGGACAGCTACCCCCTCAAGGACCAATGCAGGCACCTCTATCTCTACGACCTTGCCAATCAGCAGGCCTACGAAATCGGCAGTTTCTACTCCGACCCGAACTACCCCATCCCCACGCGCTGCGACCTCCATCCAAACTGGTCGCGTGACGACAGCAAGGTGCTGATTGACTCCATCCACGAAGGCGAACGCCAGGTCTATGAAATCGACGTCTCATCGCTGACCAAGGCATGATGCATCCATGATAGTTCTGCGTCCATACCTGCTGGCGTTGCTTCTGCCGCTGCTCTATCTCTGCTGGCGTTACCCCCACCGCAACCGCTTTGTGACGCTGCTACGCACATTGCTGTTCGTTTCGCTGGTGCTGGCGGCGGCGGGGCTGACATGGCGCATCTCCTTCTCCCCTGGCTATTGCGTGGCCTTGGTGGACCGCAGTCGCTCCATGTCGCAAGACTCAACAAACAAGGCACTTGCATTTCTAAAGGAAATGGAGGCGACACGCCCGCAGGAGACACGCTTCGGCATCTTGGGCTACTCGGCAAAGACAAGCGTTGAAAAGCAGCTGGACGAGACCCCCTATCTCGGGGAAGAAGCCTACACAGAAGACCGCGACGCCACCTTTCTCGCCGATGGGCTTGAAGAGGCCCTCCGCCTGATTCCCCAGAACGCCGCCGCAAGGATAATCGTTCTTGGCGACGGCCAGTGGAATGGCAGGGCTATTGACAACGCCTTCTTTGAGGCCGCTGCACGCGGCATCCCCGTGGATTATCGTCTCTGGCAGCCCGACTACGGGCAGGATGTCGCCATCGAGAACATCCAGGCCCCTGTGTCCGTCTGCCAGGGGGAAAGCTATGTGCTGTCATGCATCGTGAACTCCCCCGTGGAGTGCAAAGCGGTCGTGCGTCTGCGCAAGGGCAACGGTGCTTGGAGCGAGCGTGAAGTCTCCCTACACAAGGGGATGAATGTCGTCAACTGGAGCGACAAGTCGGAGGAAACTGGTACCTCCATCTATGAGGCGGTTGTGGAGACACCGAATTATCGGGACAGCTATCCCCAAAACAACCGTGCCATACGAATGGTTTCCGTGGAAGGCGAAAAAAGTATTCTTGTCATATCAGAATCCCCCTCGGGCAACCTGTCGAGAGTTCTGCGCGAACTCAAGTTCAAGGTTCGCACGGAGCCTCCCACACAGAAACTGCTGACGCCAGAACTTCTGGCGAACTGCACATGCGTCGTGCTGGAGAATGTCTCTGCTTCGGCATTGGGGCTGGATGGTATGGAACTGTTGGCCCTGATGGTGAACAAGGGCAGTCTGGGGCTCGTGATGACGGGTGGCATGAGCAGTTTTGCCAATGGTGGCTACTACAAGTCCCCTCTGGAGGAGGTCCTGCCTGTCTATCTCTACCAGCGGCAAGAGGAACGCATGGCGAAGGTGGCGATGGTCGTCGCCCTAGACCGTTCAGGCAGCATGGCCGCCTCCGCTGGCAGCGTGACCAAGATGGATCTGGCGAACCGCGCAACACTTGAGGTGTTTCAGATGCTGAAGCCCGATGACCAATTCGGCTTGCTGGCGGTGGATTCCTCCAGCCATACGGTTATACCCATGGACAGGGTTGCAAATATCAAGAACGCCTCGAAAACCATCTGCTCGATTGAATCGATGGGAGGCGGCATATTCACCTACACGGCCCTGCTGGACGCAACAAAGATGTTGATGGAATCCACGGCGCATGTGCGCCACCTCATCCTGTTTGCGGACGCCTCCGACGCAGAGGAGCCCGGCAAGTATCGCGAGCTTCTTGCAAAGGTCACAGCGGCTGGCATCACCGTCAGCGCAATTGGCCTGGGCACGGCGGATGATTGCGACGCAGACTTTCTGACGGATGTCGCCAAGCGAGGGGGCGGCCAGGTCTATTTCACGGAGCGGGCAGATGACTTGCCGCGCGTTTTCGCAGAGGACACCTACAAGGTGGCTCTCAACACATTTTTGAAGGAGAGCGTGAATGGCAGAATGCTTCCTGCCTTGAAGGAGATTGTCACGATTCCGCCCTGCGAGTTTTCCTTTGGCGGATACAATCTGCTTTTCCCGCGCGACAGCGCAACGGTCGGCATGATTACCAACGATGAGAACAAGGCTCCGCTCTGCGCCTACCATCGCATCGGCCTCGGACGTTGTGCCATCCTTGCCTTCGAGGCAGACGGCAAGTTCACTGGGAGTTTTGCCTCCCACCCGCAGGCCTCTTCCCTGCTTGGCAGCGTGGTCACTTGGGCAAATATGCGCCAAGAGGAAACTAACGACTATCTGATAACGCAGACCATGAGGAATGGCCTGATACACCTTGAACTGGCAATGGATCCTGCACGAAAGAAAGACCCCTTCGCAGAGCCCCCCGCCATCTCGACGCTTGTCTGGCAGAAAGGCACCTCCCCCACCACTGAAAACCGACGCTTTGAGTGGACCTCGCCTGACCGCCTGGAGGCGGACATCCCGATGTCAGGCGACAAATCCTATCTGCCAGGCATCGTCATCAACGGGAAGAACATACAGCTGCCGCCAAGCACCCTGCCCTATTCGATGGAGTTCACGATGGATGCAAAAGCCCCCTTGCATCTGGTGGAACTGGCACGGATGACGGGCGGTTTCGAGCGGCTGCGCGCCAGCCAGGTCTGGGAGCGCATCATCCAGAGGAAGGACTATGCGGACACGACACCCTTCTTCGCGCTGCTCTCCGTCATTTTGCTCCTGCTGGAGGTTGCCGAACGCCGCTTCCAGTTCGCAAACAACCTGTATGGACATGTGAAGCAGGTGCAAGCCGCAAAGGCCTCTTCTGCCCCACCGCCGAAAACCACAGGCAAAAGAAGAATTTGGCATCAACCAGCAGCCAAGCCGCAGGGACCACAAGACGTTCCACCTGAAACCACGGAAAGTGACAAGCCGTCGGATGAGCAGGAAGACTCCTCGCTCTCCGATGCGCTGAAGCGCGCATCACGGCACTAAATACTGTTGCACGCAAACGCGTGCATAAACAAGGAGACAACCATGTGTACATTAGCAGCCTACATAGGAAACGAACAAGCAGCCCCCATTCTGCTCAGGATGATGGGCAATGAAATCGGCTACGCCAGCGGGCACTACACGGGTCTGGCAACCATCCACGAGGGAAAGCTCTATTACGCGAAGGTCTGCGGCGACCTTGATGAGCTTCTGCGCCGCACTGACGCGATGAACCTGCCTGGCACGGTGGGCATCATCCACAGCCGCACACCTGGCATTCCATCCGACGAGTGGGCACACCCCTTCATCTCTACCCATGAAGAGGTCGCATACGTCGCCAATGGCGCGGCTGGCATGTTCGACGGAACCCGTGATTTCGCTTCGATATACGCACGTCTCACTGCTGCGGGAGATGTTTTCCGCACAGTGA
>JAFTAC010000534.1 GCA_017458805.1 Victivallales bacterium
CTTTCGACGATGCCGAATCTTGCCGTTTATGCGCCGTCGTCACAGAAAGAGCTTGCCGCCATAAAGAGCTGCCCATCGACAAGAACTACTTTGACAGCCGCTCCGTTCTCTATGGCGGCAAGGGGTATGCCATTTTGCGGGGCGGCACCCCCGAGGCCTCCCATGGCCTCCAGCTGCTATGCGGTGGACTTCACAACCACTCCCAATGCGAATGCCTGAGCTGGATTTTCTTCAACAAGGGCGCCGAATGGAGCTATGATCCTGGCTACTACAACACCCACTACCGCTTCGGCTGGACGACCGCCAGCGTCTCCCACAACCAGGTCGTCTTCAATGCGAAAAGTTCGACGCCTTGCGGCATGGGCGAAGTGCTCGCCTGGCAGAAGGATGGCAGTGCGCAATACGTCTATGCAAGCAATCCAGAAGGCTATGCAGAGGAAGGAGCCACTCGAAACGAGCGTTTCATCGCACAGGCCGATGCACCCGACCGCAGCCTCGACTACTGGCTTGACATCTCCATTGCCAAGGGAGGCGAGTTCCGCGACGACTCCTTCCACACCGTGATGACAAAGCTGGAAACAGACCTGGAGTTCACGCCAATGGAGCAGTTCGCCCTCGGCGGCGACCGCTTCAAGGGGCAGCACTTCCTGCCAGACGGACGTCTTAGCGGCGAAACAGACAAGGCCTTCTACTGGATTCCAGAAGGCGACGGCTACACCCTGTTGACCGAACCAGCCAAGGCCGTGCCGACAGGCGACGCCACCCTGCGCATGCGCTTCACACAGGCAGGATTCCCCCTTATCGCCGCACTTAAGCAGATTATCACCGTCGATTTTCCAGGTGTTGCAGGACGCGAATACTACCGCACCTATCCCATGAAAGCATCCAATGCTGCCTACGTGCCCTATATCCTTCGTCGAGACCACGGGCCAGCCACCTCCGTCTTTGCGAAGGTCATCCACTTCGCCGATGAAGAATCGCCGAATCCCCGCGTAAAAGCCGTGAAAAGCCTGGCGGTCTCCCCTGCCGAAGAGGGTATTGCCGCATACGAAATCACGCTGTCCGACGGACGGTGCGACGTATGGTATATCGGAAACCGCAAACCACACAGCTTCGCAGGATTGGAAAGCAGCGCACTCGTGGAGGTGTGGCGGTACAACACCGATGGCACCCTTCTTGAACACCATGCATCGGGGAATGCAACCACAGGCGAAATCAGCAGCGTGTCCCAGAAGAATGGCAAGCTTGAGCTGGCCGTAAACTGGAAGCAGGAATACAAGGGAAACACTTCGGGCCTCCTCGTCTCGTATGGCGCGGGCCGCCCCGTCAACTGGGCAGTTGATTCCGTGGACGGAAACACCATCACCCTCACGGCCAGCAAGACCCACATCGGGCGCCTGCACTTCAAGCCTGTCGGCGATGGTCGCTATGTCGTGCGACCCGTCTCTAGCTTCTTCTTCGGGCGCGGCGGCCGCCAAGACCCAGGCTACATCCAAGGGCGGCACATCCTCGATGACAACGGCAAAGTCGTCGCCCACGCCCTCGCCTTCAGTGAACCAGAAAAGGGCTATCTCACCATAACGCTTTCCAATGCCATCCCCGAAGGCTTCTACCGCATCTCGGAAATCGCCCCTGGCGACACCTTCAGGCTTGAGCACTAAGGCCGCAGGGAGGCCATCCAAAGCGGGGCGCGCGCTCTGAAGGAGCGCGCTATCAGGACGCTACAGGGAGACCTGTCCTGTGCCCAGCGCTTCACCTGTCCTGTGCCCAGCGCTTCACCTGTCCTGTGCCCGGCGCTTCACCTGTCCTGTGCCCGGCGCTTCACC
>JAFTAC010000535.1 GCA_017458805.1 Victivallales bacterium
GAGGCTGTCTATTCCCTGGGATACAGCTTCTATACCACAGGCCGCTATGCGGACGCCGAAAAGGTCTTCCGCTTCCTGGTCCTCTTCGACCACCTTGAGAAGAAGTACTGGACGGGGCTTGGGGCCGTCTATCAGGTGCAGAAGCGCTATGGCGAGGCCATCACCGCATACGGCTATGCCTCCTTCCTCGACCTGGAGAACCCGAAGCCGCAGTATTTGGCCGCCGAGTGCTTTGCCGCCATGGGGGACAAGGACAACGCCCTCTCCGCCCTGGCCGCCCTGGAGACCTACTGCCCGAAGGGGACGGAACTCGGGCGCGAGTATCTTGCCAAAGCCGCTGAACTGAAGGCGGACCTAGAAAAATGACCGCATCCTCCCTGCGCCTTTCCGAAGGCGCAGCCGGATAATGAAAAAACAACAACGACAAGGAGAACTGAATATGCCGGAAACACCAGGAATCAGAGAAGTTTCACCCTTCAGGCCAATGGCGACCAACCAGATCGCCGACTTTGCGAAAGGCCTGAACATCAATGAGAAGGGGCAGGCCCTCGTCAAGGAGGTCGTGGGACTGCTCGCCAGCGAGCGCAATGTCCGCGTCACCAACGCGCCGGTGAATGCCCGCAGCGAGACGGGCACCGTCAACGGGGCCACAGGGATACCCGCCATCGACAATCCGGACGACCCGGCCGCCAAGGAGGCCGACCTTGAGAAGCTGCTCATGTACCTCCAGCTGGCGAACACCGAGGAGCAGGCCAAGCTGGCGCAGGAGCGCATCGAGTCCCAGAAGGACAGCCTTGCCACCCAGCACAAGGAGCGCCTGGACAAAATCAAGGAGACGATGGAGAAGATGGACGAGGCGGCGAAGGCCAGCCTCTTCAGCAAGATTTTCGGCTGGCTGATGGCTGCCATCGCCGTGGTGGTCGCCGTGGCGGCCTGCGTGGCGACGGGCGGGCTGGCGCTTGGCCCCGTCATCGGCGCAGTTCTTGCGGTCGGATGCATGGTGCTGAACGAGACCGGCGCGATGGAGGACATCGTGAAGGGGCTTGCCGAGGCCCTCGAGAAGATGGGCATGGACAAGCAGGCTGCGCAGATTGTCGCGCAGGTCGTCATCGCCGTGGCCGTCCTGGCCGCCACGCTGGCCTGCGGCGGCGCGGGCGCGGCGTCGGTGGCGGGGAACTCGGCGACGGCGGCGGCTCAGCTGGCGCAGAGCATCCAGAAGGGTGCCGACATCGCCATGAAGGTGATTGCCATCGGCAGCGTCATCGCCAACGGCGTGTCGGCTGCCAAGGGCTATGAGTCCGGCGAGGCGCAGGCGGATTTGACCGAGACCACCAAGATACTCGCGATGCTCCGCAAGCAGCTGGAGGATAGCCAGGAGGAGCTGCAGAAGATTCTGGATATGATCCAGGGCATCTACTCGGACATCGTCGCCATCCTCAACTCCGAGACGGACACGATGAAGACCATCGCCAACCAGATGTCCCAGATGGCGTAGGCCTCTGCGGACGGCGCTCGGAGAGGCAGCAACTCGAAAAAAGCAAGGTTCCTCGCGCCGCTTCTTGGGCGGCGCGAGGGAGAAAAAGGATTTTGGCTCATGGATTTCCGCTTTTGCCGCCATGAAACCATTCGGCGGCAAGGGCGAAAAAAAGGAGATTAAGATATGACGGAACGAATCAGCGGAAACGGAAATAGCATAAACTGGCAGGCTTTGCTGAACGGCATCGAGGGCGGGCAGAAGACCGGGGAGACGCAGGGGCAGACCCAGCGCACCAATCTGGTCATGAGCGAAAGCGACAAGAATATTCTTCTCGGCCTGCTCACGACTCCGGACATTGACGCGCCAAACGGCACGGAGGACAATCCCTCTGCCAAGCTGGAATCCCTTATGGGCAAGCTCCAGGACGGCAAGACCTTCAACTTCACGGAAGAGCAGACGAAGGTCTTCACGGATACATTGAGCACCCTTCAGCAGTACATGACCACCAAGCAGGGCGCATCGCAGACCGAGGGCGCGCAGCAGACCCAGGGCGCGCAGCAGAAGGCCCCCGCGGCCAGCACCTCGAAGGTGCTGGTTGACATCTACCAGATGCTGGCCCTCCTGCAGGAGTGCGCCCAGGAGATGAAGAACGCCCAGCGCGAGCAGCGCACGGCCGAAATCTCGGCCCAGGTCACCTCCATCCAGAACCAGGCGGACGCCCAGCGGACCGCCGCCCTGACGGGGCTCATCGCCGGCAGCATTTGCTGCGCCATCCAGGTGGTGGCCACCACCGTCGCGGCCTTCAAGACCATCTCCAACACCCGTGCGGAGGCGAACCTCGGCAACGAGTTCAACGTCAACCAGTCCGCCACGGAGCTGGGGCAGGCCCAGTCCGAGCTGCAGACCGCGAAGACGGAGCTGGCGGACTTCACGGCGGAGCATCCGGTCCCGGCCGAGGGACAGCCGCCGGACACCCCCGAAATCGCCCAGCAGCGCGCAGAGCTCAAGGCGAATGTCGATGAGGCAAAGGCCAAGGTCATGGAGAAGCGCATCCAGTTCGAGTCCAACAAGCAGCAGATGAAGCATTCGGACGGATATGACGACCTCCAGGAGAAGCAGGCCTGGACGCGCGCCACCTTCGACATCTCCCAGGCGTTCGGCAATTTCTCGCAGACGATGGTGCGCGGATTCGTTGACCTGAAGCAGGCGGAGGCCACCGCGATGGGCGCCGACCAGAAGAAGGCCGAGGAGGCTCTGGAGCAGACGAAGGACCTGATGTCTAGCTTCCAGGAGGTCATCGAGGCTGTCAAGCAGCTCGCCCAGGCGGTGCTTGCGGCGGAGAACGAGTCCATGAGGAACGCCATCCAGGCGTAGGGGATGACTGACATGGCCAACCTGATCGAGACCAATAAGATCGAGGGTTTCAGCATCTACGGGGTCCAGATGGTGGACTACACGTCGGACGGGGTGAGCGGACGGGACTTCGGGACCGCCGTCGCCCTGGCATGCTTCGCCTCCACGGCCGCCTTCGAGGCGGAGACAATCGCCTTCGCGGACATCCTCCGCGCACGCCAGAAGAAGCTGAGCGAACTGGAGAACGCACTCGCCACCCTCATCGACATCATGGGGAAGTTCGACAACGACGAGCCGGAGTCCGACGACACCGTGCGAGATGACCGATTGCCGGGGGTACGGGATCTGATGGCGCGCTATGGCCTGTCGCTGAACATCAGATCTTTCACCATGCCAGTATTGCCCCCAGCGACATCAGAGACATGGTATTTCATCCGCCGGGACGACTCGGAGAACGCCCGCGCCAACCTGGAGTACGCGATGGACGTGGAGGACAACGACCTCCAGCAGGACATGATCACCATGCAGGGGCTCGTCGGCAAGCGGGACAATTCGTTCAGCACCGCGGCGAAAATCATCAAGAAGTATGGCGACACGGGAAACTCCATGCTCCGGACCATCGGGCAGTAGGATGTGCCGCCGGCGGAGTGACCAATAATCAGGAGAACATCAATGGCAGACACGATAGCATCGATTGCCGTGACGAACAACGGCACGGACGTCTTCAAAAGCAGATGGGGAACCACCATCTACGACTACCAGCTCAACGGCGTCGCGAAGGACTTCCAGGACCTGATGGTCGCCATCTCCGAGCACCGCGCCACGGCGGTGGAGGGGGAGGTCAGCCCGCTTTCCACGCGCATGCAGAAGCGCAACAAGGACTTGGAGCTCCTGGGCTCGCTGCTGGCGATTTTCAGCCAGACGCAGTCGAAGTTTGCCCACGACGCCAGCGGCGGTGATACGGCTTCCGTTTCGGGAGTCACCTCGGAGATGGTTCCATTGGGCTGCGAGGC
>JAFTAC010000536.1 GCA_017458805.1 Victivallales bacterium
TGAACTCCATACGCCAGCATAAGCACGAGCAGCACAAGCTGTGCAAAACACAGTCCAAATTCAAAAAAACTACGTTTTGAAAAAACGACTACTGACATTTTTTGAACCATATTATTGTTCTTTTCCATAGCATGCAAGCAGGGCTTCCAATTGTGCGGCGAGAGGGTAGTGGGCAAGCACGGCGTCATGAGTAGAAGGATGGCTGCTGCCAAGACCCTCCAGGGCATTTGTCCACTCGATTGGCACGCCTGGCGTGGCGTAGGTGATATATTCTTGCAGACCAGAAAGATGGTTTGCGGGGATGTCGCTTGCGATGACGGGAAGGTCTGCCAGCAGCATTTCCAGCAGCGAATAGGAGAGACCTTCGTAGAAGGAGGGGAGTATGCCGATGTCAAACGCGCGCAGCAGCTGCCGCAAGTCGTCGCGTGGAGGCGAAATCAGCACCTTGTCGCCTAGTTTGTTTTCTGCGATAAAATGGAGCAGTTCCTCTTTCAAGCAGCCTTCTCCAAAGATATGGAGGCGGCAGGGGGAGTTGGCAAGGTGTATTGCCTTCAGTAGTGGAAGCAACCCCTTCTGTGGCTCTAGGCGGCAGGGAACGACCCCTGCCAGCTCGTCGGGGCGAATGCCAAGGATGGCGCGGGCCTCGGCACGCGGCAAAAACGGAATATCCTCCAAACCATTGGGAGCAAGACGCAGTTTCCTCTTCGGAACGCCTAGCTTCCGTGCATCCTGAGCCTCGCCCTCCCCCACCAGCGCAAAGACATCTGTACGATATTGGAGTAGCTTTTCCGTTGACCGTACAACCAGCCTCCTTATCAATCCCGCAGGCTTGTGAAAACTGAATGAATGGGGGGAATAGACGATTTTCGGTGAAGCAGGAAGCCCCGTCAAACGCCCTGCCAGACCCGCCGTGAACGCATGGAGATGCACGACATCAGGCTGCCATTCGCGGCAGGCTTCGCGTATGAGCGAAATATAGGCTGGCAGGTGCAGCAGACGGCTTCCGCGAATCGGCTGCACGCGCAGAAAATCCGCTTGTGCAAGCGCGCTTTGGAAGCCCGCGTCGATGCGGTTGCCGAAAGCAAGCACTCCACAGGAGACTCCACGAGCCATCAACCCTGGAACAATTAGCTCCAGATGTCTTCTGACACCTGCACCGCAGGCCTCTGTGACATGAAGAACTCGCATGGGGGGTGCTCGGGCTGGAATGAAAACTATCGTTGCATTTGTTGTGTTGACATGCTTTTCCGACGACGAGACGTCGTCGTTACCCCTTCCTCTCCTTGAAGACGTTGACGGCGGTGTCGGCCCAGAGCTTGCCAGTGCCCTTGGGGGAGCGGACGTGGCGGCAGAGGCGTGTCTCATAGCTGCCCTCGTCAAGTGCCTTGTCGGTGGCTATGTAGCCCGTGGAGCCGTTGGCGAGGCCGATGACCATCGTCTGCGGGAAGGGGGAACGCGCCTTGATGTCCAGTCCGATTTCGACGAACACCTCGCCGTGCAGTCCCGCGATGCCCAGGTCGTTCACGCGCAGGGTATGGACGGGGACAGAGTATTCCTGCGGAAGGTCTTGCAGCAGTACCAGTTCACGGGCATAGACCCATTCTTGGAATTTGGCATGCTCCTTGTCGGCAAAGATGCGCTTTGCTTCGGCAAGCTGTTCGGGCGTGGCAGTTCTGGACTTGAAGGGCACCATTGTAATCCTGCCGTCAACGACGCCCTCTGTTTTGAAGTCTTCGTCGCGCAGCAGATTCCACGCTTTCCAGGCCTCGGCGGCGACGACGTTCGCCACGCGCTCAATCTGCTGGTAGGGGGTTCTGGAGGTGCGCTGCGGGCGTGTGAAGTCGCAGTTGTTGATGTTGCCCTGCGTGCCGTTGGCCAGTGCGACCAGAAACTCCGCGCCTGCGATGCGCTGCATGGCCGATGCGAAGTAGCCGAAGTAGTCGGCTGAGACGGCCAGTCCGTTGGAGGTGCCCACGTAGTGCAGTGCGAGGTTTGCATAGAGGGCCAGCGGAACTTTTGTGACGGGATCGCGGGCGATGAGCAGCCCCAGCTGCGGGTCAGTGGGGCCTGCGGGGGCGATGGCGTCGGGGTTCATATACCCAGGGTTCATCTTGGTGGTGCCGTCCTTCATGTACCAGCGGCGGTTGTGAACCTCCTCGTGGACATCGCCAGAAGCGTGTGCGATTTCAGCTGGCACGCGGTGCAGACGCGCCATCGTGAAGACGTCCACAATCTTCTTGACCAGGGACTTGGCATAGACGGGGTCGCCAGGCGTCGCCAATGCTTCAGAAGCGGAGGGCCCTGTATGGGTATGGGTGCTGGAGACCAGAATGTAGTCGCCCTTCACCCCCGTCGCCTTTTCGATGATCTCCTTCGCCTCGGAGATGATTGCGCGCGGCACATCGATGATGTCGAGCGTAATCAGGGCGATTTCACGCTCTCCGTCGGAGATGGAGATGGCCTTGATGTAGAGCGGGTCGTGGATGTCGTTGCAGATGCGGTCGTTGAAATAGCCCACCAGGTGGCAGCCTATTTCAGGAGTAATGTCCAACTTTGCGGTTCCTACTGTGAATTGTCCCATGATAATACTCTCCTTTTTTATTTTCGCTATGTTCCCCAAGATGGTATTTAACTAAAGGTTTCTTTTAGAAACCACAGATTACACAGAATACACAGATGTTTTCAGCCGCGTAAACGCGGCTGAAAACGGGGTATTTATGGGGTACGGCTAAAATGAACCGCGAAGTGCCGCTTAAGCGGCACTTCGCGGTTCATTTTAGCCGTACCCCATAAA
>JAFTAC010000537.1 GCA_017458805.1 Victivallales bacterium
ATAGAATCACAAAGGTGTCAACATGTCACTTGGTTTACCTGAAATCATCCTGATCGTGCTTTTTGTCCTGCTCGTATTTGGCGCGAAGCGCATACCTGAACTCGCACGGGCTCTTGGACGTGCCTCGTATGAGTTCAAGAAGGCGAAGAACGACCTGGAGAATGAGGGCAAGGAAATAGTCGATGCCGCCGAGAAGGCGGCGGAAAACGAAGCTAAGAACGAAGACAAGAAGGAAGACAAGCAAAACTGAAGATGGATGACGCGGAGAATACTCTGGTTGGCCATCTTGAGGCTTTGAGATGGACCCTGCTGCGCATCATCTTTGCCGTGGCGCTGCTCTATCCAATTGCATTCTTCCTTTCCCCTCACGCAATAAATCTGCTGGTGCGCTGGAGTTTTCCTCCCGAGGTCGGCAGACTGTACTACTTTGCGCCGATGGAGGTTTTCTGGGTTCAGCTGAAGATGGCGCTGATGCTGGCGTTGGCGTTGTCATATCCATGGGATGTTCTGCAGATATGGCGTTTCCTGCGTCCCGCGCTGTACAAGGAAGAGCGCAGGATGCTTGGAGGTTGGATAGTCTTTGCGTCAGTGCTTTTCTTTGGCGGCATGGCGTTCTGCGTCGCGCTGATACTTCCTTTGCTCATGCGTTTTTCGGGCGGATTCGCGACGCCTGAACTCCAGCCGATTCTCGGATTGGCGAACTTCCTGAATCTTGCGGGCTGGCTGATGCTTGCCTTCGGAGCGATGTTCCAGACTCCTATTCTGGTGCTTCTTGCAGTGCAGTTCGGGGTGATTTCGGCAGACTCTTTACGGCGGAAACGCCCGTACGTCATGACGGTAATTCTCTTTGCCGCCGCAGTGCTGACGCCGCCCGACGTCGTAAGCCAAGTCATGTTGGCGATTCCATCATGGCTGCTGTTTGAATTGGGATTGATATTGGCAAAGCAAATGGAGAAGAAACGAAATGAACAGACGTGACTTCATCAAAAACGCTTCTCAATCAGGTCGAGGCAGGCTCAATCCCAAATTGACAGGAGCTGCATTGTAAAACTCTAAATCTTGATTATATTAATAGGTAATACATCCCGATGAAGCCAGCAGGGAGTCTGCTGGTCGAGGGAACTCTGGAGAATCTCCCGCCGGTCGCGGGAGTGCCGAAGGTGCAAGGCGGACTTGCAAAAAGCAAAGCCGCCGAATCTCTCAGGCAAAAGGAAAGAGCGCATATCCTGTAAACTGACTTTTTTCTCCAGAGCTGCAAGCCTCCGCCTGAGGCTGGCAGCTCTTTTTTTTGTGGCCAGGCGAAAATCAAGAGAGGTTGTTTCAAAACCTCAAGAAGCGGAAAAATGGAATCATTTCTTGCCAACATCGCGAATCTGAACGACGCCATCAACACCTTCATCTGGGTCAAAATCGGGCTGGTGCTCCTTCTTGGAACCGGTCTGATCACCACCATCATAACGGGGTGTTTCCAAATCACACATCTTAAACATTGGTGCCAGCAGACCTTCCTGCAGCTGCTGTCAAAGGACTCGCATGACAAGTCAGACAAGAATGCGGTCACTCAGTTCCAGGCGTTGTGCACCGCATTGGCGGCCACCGTCGGCACAGGCAACATCGCGGGAGTGGCCGCGGCCATCGCCATTGGCGGCCCGGGCGCCGTCTTCTGGATGTGGGTCGCGGCTTTCCTCGGCATGATGACCAACTATTCCGAAAACGTGCTTGGCATCTACTACCGCCGCAGAAACGGTGAAAAGGAGTGGAGCGGTGGCCCGATGTACTACCTGAACGAGGGACTGGGCGGATACCGCGGATGCAAGCAGATCGGAAAAGTGCTGAGCATCTTCTTCTCGCTCTTCACCATTCTGGCCTCGTTTGGCATCGGCAACATGGGACAGGTCAACAAGATCGTCAAGAATGTGGAGACCGTCTTCTTCGCCAATGTCCACGCCCCCGTGCTGTGGGGTGCCGGCGATTCGCAGGTGACCCTGGTGGCTCTCATCATCGGCCTGGTGCTTGTCATCATCGGCTTCCTTGTCATCATCGGCGGTCTGCACCGCGTGGCCTCTGTTGCCGAGCGAGTGGTTCCGTTCATGGCGCTGCTCTACATCGTCGGCTCGCTTGTCATCTGCGTCTGCCACATAGGCGCCCTGCCCTCTGCCATCGCGGCCATCTTCAAGTTCGCGTTCGGCATCAAGGCCGTCGCGGGCGGCGCGGCAGGAACGGCGATCGCCACTGTCATCACACAGGGATGCAAGCGCGGCGTCTTCTCGAACGAGGCGGGTCTTGGCTCATCCGTGATGGTGCATTCCAACTCGAATGTCAAGGAACCCGTCAAGCAGGGGCTTTGGGGCATCTTCGAGGTATTCGCCGACACGATGGTCATCTGCACGATGACTGCCCTGGTGGTCCTCACCTCCGGAACAATCGACCTTAACACAGGCGCGATGCTCCCCGGCACAAATGACGCAGTGCTGGTCGCCCAGTCATTCTCAAGCGTCTTCGGCTTCCTTGGCGGCTGGTTCGTGGCCATCGCGATGTTCCTCTTCGCATTCACGACAGTTCTGGGATGGTCCCACTACGGCAGCAAGGCCGTGGAGTACCTCTTCGGCCTCAAGGCGGTCAAATTCTACCGCGTGTTCTTCTGCCTTCTCATCATCTCCGGAGCGCTTCTGACCTCCTCCCTGGCCTGGGACATCTCCGACACCTTCAATGGCCTGATGCTCATCCCCAACCTCATCGGCGTCATCGCGCTTGTCCCGCTCGTGAAACGCATCACGCGGAACTACATCGCGCGCCGCATCAAGGGCGAGAAGATAGAACCCGTCCTCTCATACGACCCTGAAATCCAGAAGGAGCATGCCGAGGCCGTCGAAAAAGGCGCGTTCTAATCGATTTGCAGTAAGAGGTAATAGAGGTAATTTCAACAAATTGAAATTACCTCAACAGAAAGCAGAAGCGGCACGCC
>JAFTAC010000538.1 GCA_017458805.1 Victivallales bacterium
ACCTCTAGAACCTCTAGAACCTCTAGAACCTCTAGAACCTCTAGAACCTCTAGAACCTCTAGAACCTCTAGAACCTCTAGAACCTCTAGAATATCTCCTCAAAATCAATGAAATTGGTATTGAAGCCGCCTGAGAGGGCGAGGAACTTGAGCTCGTGACGGCCAGCGGGCAGCTCGACTTCTGCGGTGGCAGTGGAATCGACCTGGAAGCTGTTGCCTCCATGGGAGTGGATGGGGAAGCGTGCGACGATGGTGCCATCAACGAACAGCAGGGCATCCTTCAGGAACAGCATCGGCGTGCCGTAGTGGAGAGTGGCCTTGTACTTGCCCGCCTTCTGGATGTCAACGGTATAGTTGAGCCACTCCCAGGGGGCGAAGCCGCCGATGACATCCCCCATCAAATCCACGCCCTCATCAGTGCGGCGTGCGCTGGGGCGGTTGCCGAAGGTGTTGTCAGGCGTAGCATCGACGTAGGCAACGCTTGGGCCGCCCTCGTCATAGTCGCCGAGGACAAGGCGGCCGGGGATGACCTGCGCCTTGCCCTTATAGGGGCGGCTCTTCTCCGTCGGCGCAAGGTACTTGAGCACAGGCTCCGTGTGCGCCACGTTACCCGCCTCGTCCTGCACAAACACGCTGAATGCGTGCAAGGTGCATCCAAACGCGGGGTACTTGCCCTGGCGACCAGGCCGCACATAGTCCGTGGTGTCGTAGTACTCCTTCGTCAGCATGACATCGAAGGTGTAGGGCGGCTCGCTCTTGTGCTCCAGAAGATAGCCGCTGTCAAAGAGATAGACGTTCTTGATGGGGCTTTTCGTCTTGCTGGAGGCAATCGGCTTCGCCTCAAAGGTGAGCGTGGAGCCTGGCTTCACCATGAATGGGAAGTCGTCGGCCTTCTTCACCCACTCCACCTTTGGAATGTCGTCCTGCGGATACTCATAGACGCGCACGAAGTCGCAGAAGAAGCTCTCGGGGAAGTTGCCGTTCTTGGGGTCACCGCCCGACTTTCCGCAGCAACCGCTGAGGATGGCGCTCATGGGAGTCGTGCCTGCCGCATGGTTGAATGGGTCGAAGGTGACGGAGCTGTATGGACTGTGGTTGGCGGAGCTCTCGATGAGCTTGCCGTTCATGTAGTAGGAGATTTCGAAGGGGGTCCACTTGCAGCCGATGGTGTAGAAATCATCCAGCGAGCCAGGCAGCTTGGAGTGGTAGTTCCAGCTCTTGAGGCATTCGCCTGCGAAGACGTGCAGGTTGTGGTCAAGGATGTCCCTCGGCTGGCCGCCAGGCTTCTCGGAACGCAGGTAGTAGTCCTCATAGACGTCGATTTCAAAGCTGTCGTAGAAGGGGTTGGAGCAGCCGCTGTTGCAGATCCAGAAAGCGGACCACCAGCCGTGTTCCTTGCGGAACTTCACGCGCGCCTCGAAGTAGCCGTAGCCGAAGCGCTGCTTCGTATAGATGCTGGCGGAGGTGACCCCGCTTTTCTCCTTGTTCCAATCGCACACGATTTCGCAGATGCCGTCCTTGAGCTTGATGCGCTCGGGGCGGCTACTGGACCCATGGTACCACTTGTTCAAATCCAGCTCCGTGCCGTCGAACTCCTCGCTGAAGACCTGCTTCCAGCCCGCTTTGACGGGGTCGAACTCCTTCAGCGGCTCAACTTTGAAGGGAACCTTGCTGAGGTTGCTCGCCTCGGTTGCGCGCCCCACCATGAAGTTGTCCGTCACGACCTCTGCGGTGCCGTCCTGCGAAGCAAACACCAACCCCAGCTTCAGGTCTTTCTTGTGAAGGGTGAAGAAAGGATGGTCCTCCGAGAAGAAGGTGGAGCTGCTGTCCGCCAGGCTATTGACAAGGATGGAGCACTTTCCCTTGCGTCCTCCCGCAACTAGGAAATCGGCGGGCAACACGCTGTAGGGCAGCTGGTGCTTCGCCAGAACGGTTCCTTTTCGCGAGACCTCCAGATCCAGAAGGCCACTGGCCGCCTTGTGCTTGACGCTGACTACTGCGTTGTCATCGCCAGACGCCATCACAAACGAGAGCGTGGAATCCTTGCGGTTCTGCGGTTCGCGCCCGAAGTTCTGGATGCGGATGCTGATGATGCGGTGCTGGTCCTCCTCTGTCGGCAGGTCATAGATGGTTTTGGGCGGGTCGATGGCAAGCGTGCCATCGGTCTTGAATATCGCCTGGCCCGTGAGAGAAAGCAGCCCAGGAGTGGGGTTGCCCTTGATGATTTCGGGGTTGCCCGTGCAGGCGTTCTTCCCGTCATCAAAGGAGTCGATCCATTCGATTTTGGAGAGCTTTATCTTCTTGACGATGTTGTTGAAGTGCTCTGGTCCGCCGACCTTCAGGTTGGAGGAGGCGTTGCCTGCGACAAACTTGACAGCGATGATGTTCGTACCTTTCTTGAGGTGCGCGTTGACAATGTAGTTGGTGAAATCGACCTTGTCGTCCTTGTTGCCGTTAGGGAAGGTGTCGATAAGCGGTTCACCGTTGAGGTAGTAGGTCATCCACCAGTCGGCACCTGCGCCGATGGTGTATTCGCAGTCGCACTGGGAAAACAGGGTCGCGTATGCCCAGCCGCACTTGTCGCGTCCGCGTCCCATAATCTGCGCAAAGTCGAGTGTGTTGTCCTTGAGAATGACCTGCTTTCCCTTGACGCCCGCCAGCGTCTCGGGCACGGAGGTCAGCTCCGCCGCCGTCGGGGCGTAATCAGGAGCAACCTCCCCGAAGAGCGTCCAGCGCGTCGGGAAGGGCTCACTTCCTCTGTAGAGTCCCTCTTCGTGGGTGGCGGTGACATTCGAAATCTCCAGCTCGCCGTTCTGGCTGATGTGGAAGTCAACATAGACCAGCCCCGTCTCGCCATTCGGGCCATTCGGCACGCGAAGCGAGCAGAGGTGGTCGCTCCATTCCTCCCCAACCTTGAAGGTATAGTTATTGGGGGAGACGATGTTCCATGAATGGTCCGCCAGCAGACACCCAAGCGCGAGCCTTGCCTGGCCCTTGCCGCGTGCACGGAACGAGAAGCGAATCAGGTCGCCGCTGCGCGCGGGGAAGCGTTTTGTCGAGAGGAAAGCACCGCCACTCGGGGAGGCCACGTTGTCCAACCGCATGACATTCAGCCCCTTGTCCGCCCCTTTCAGGACGGTCAGCGTCGGCAACGGCTTGTAGCCTGTCCACTGATGGACAATCCAAGTGGTGCTGGCCCCCTTGTCGTCGAGCTGCTTGAAGGTGCTGTCCAGTTGGAGCGTCTCCGCCAGAAGCGAAAGCGCGGCGATAACGAGCAATAATGTGGCTTTTTTCATAGTATTTCCTTTTTTCTAGAGGTTCTAGAACCTTTAGCCTTCAAAGAATCGGCTAATCTCTTTCAGCTCATCCTTCGTGCTGAAGGTGAGCATGTCCTCCAGACGGGGGATTTCAAAGATGCGCGCCTCATTGCGTGCAGCAAAATATTCGAGGGTGTCTGTGAGGTAGATTTCCCCCTGCGCGTTGTCGGCCTTGCAGGTATCCAACGCGGAGAGAATCGCCTTGACGTCGAAGCAGTAGAGGGAGGCGTTGGCATACTGCACCTTCTGCAGCTCTTCTGTCGTAAATATCCTGCCATTCAGGCAGACCTTCCCTGCGGGTGGCAGGTTTTTCGCGCGTTCCAGCACTTTTGCCGCCTTCTTCTCGTTCAGCTTCAGGCCAGTAAGGATGCCGCTCCATTCGTCGCATGGATGGCCTGCCAGCGACTGGTAGGCGACGTCCGCCCACTCGACCACGCCGTATGGATTGCCGTCTGCGACAACCACGCGACCGCCGCTCCAGTTGACGGCGACAGGCTGCACACCCCAGATGGCCTGCGCCTCTGTCGCCCTGCCCGCAAGCTCTGCAATAAGGTGCGGTGCGATGATTTTATCGCCCATCACTACGAACGCGCGTCCAATGAAGCCCAAATCGGCCAGGGCCTGAAGGCCGCAGCGGGCAGCATGTCCCGTGCCCTTCTGCTCCTTCTGGTAGGCATAGACGATGCCTGACTCATTGGCTAGGCAATCCATCACGCTCTCCGCCTGATGGCCTACTACGAGCACAAAGCGCTGAACGCCGCCCTGCCGCATGTTGGCGATGATGCGCCGTATGACAGGGACGCCTGCGCACTCGAAGCAGACCTTGTTCTTGCTGTCGTCATTCATCCGCGTGCCTTTTCCCGCACACAGAATCACCGCTACAAGATTGTTGTTTTCAGGCGTGCTCATGGGTCAAAGGTTCTCCTTGTACCATTGGATGGCCTCATTGAGGCCGCGCGCGAAGTCGTAGTCGGGGGCATAGCCCAGCAGACGCTTTGCCTTCGAGATGTCGGCGTTGGAGTGCTTGATGTCGCCCTTGCGGTCGGGTCCGAAGATGGGCTCCAGTGACACGCCGAGCGCCTTGGTGAGGCTATAGTAGATGTCGATGAGGTACTCGCGTCCGCCATACGCGATGTTGAAGGCCTCGCCATCCGCCTCCGCAGGTGCCAGGCAGCCCTTCAGGTTTGCCTCGATGACGTTCTCGATGTAGGTGAAATCGCGGCTCTGCTTGCCGTCGCCGTTGATGGTGGGGCGTTCACCCTTTAGCAGCTGGCGTATGAACTTCGGGATGCCCGCAGCATACGCACCATCGGGGTTCTGCCTGCGGCCAAAGACGTTGAAGTAGCGCAGGCCAATCGTCGGCAGCCCGTAGTGGCGCGTGTATTGCTTTGCCCACTCCTCGTCGCAACGCTTGGTGAGGGCGTAAGGCGAGAGCAGGTTGCCCTCGCGCCCCTCGGTCTTGGGCAGGTTGGGTTCATCGCCATAGACGGATGAGCTGGAGGCATAGACGAACTTCTTCACGCCCTTTTGGCGGGCCGCCTCCATCATGTTCAACGTCCCCTGGATGTTGTTGGCGCAGTAGAAAAGCGGCATTTCGATGGAGCGCGGCACGCTGCCCCAGGCCGCCTGGTTGAGCACGTAGTCAACGCCTTCGCAGGCCTTCATGCAGGTCTCCAAATCCTTGATGTCGCCCTTGATGAACTCGTAGCTGGGATTGCCCGCGAACAAATCGACGTTCTTCTGGAAGCCCGTTGAGAGGTCGTCCAGGCAGCGTACCTTGTAGCCTAAGTTGAGGATTGCCTCGCAAAGGTTGGAGCCGATGAAGCCAGCACCGCCCGTGACGAGGAAGCGGCTGCCTTCAGGAAATTGCAGTTGTTTGTAACCCATTGTGTTGAATGTCCTTAAGTTGTTTCGTTGACTGTTTTTGAAACCACAGATTACACAGATTACACAGATGCGAACTGCCGCGATGCGGCAGTTCGCGGTATTTTTTTTAAGAAGCTATAATCGCTGTCAGCCGCGTTTTTAAACGCGGCTGACAGCTTCTGTGTAATCTGTGTAATCTGTGTAATCTGTGGTTTAAAATCAAAACTTCTCCATACAATTTAACGCTTATGGGATGCCGTGGCCATTCCCTACAACTGTAGTGTGCCGTAGGCGTCGGCGAGGTTGCGCCAGCCACGCTGGCGGATGTTGTAGTTCCAGATGTAGTGGAGATTATTCCCAGAGCTGAGGGGGAGTGTCCAGCTTGCATTGAAAAGTCTGTCGGGGACTCTGCCGCCGATGCCTGCCCATGGAATGGTGACAGTGACCGTTTCCCCGTCCCATTTGGAGGTGCCGCAGGCACCGTCGTTTTTGAAGACATCGCCGTTGCCGTCGTTCTCTTTGTTGGTTTTTTCGCGCTTGTAGCGTACGCAGGTGCCGTTCTTTGCACGCAGGTTGATGCGGTAGAGCTCTTTTTCTGAGCCGATGAAGATGGAAAGGGAGGTGTTTTCCACCTTCTCCTGCGGATTCGCAGGCAGCTTGAAAATGACTGTCAGGTTCGTGGCGTCATCCTGCACGGAAATTGTGCAGGGAAACTCCTTGAACTCTGCGGGCTGCGACGCGTAAATCAGCTTCCATTGCATGTATTGCGGTGGCTGCCCTGCGCGAATGGTGCGCGAACAGGCGTTCTCGATGCCAACCTCCTGCATCCAGGCTGCATCGGTGTTGAAAGGCCAGCCCAGCGGGCCGCGAAGGCGTCCGCCTTCGCGCAGTACAGACAAATCCGGGGAGCCAAACAGGCTCACTCCCATGATGTCCGTGCAGCGAGGCGTGCCTTTTTGGGTGACGGGCAGGCTGTCCAGAAAATGGTTGCGCGCCAGCACGGCCTCCATCAGAGCTGCATAGTTCTCCTGCGTCATGGATGCGCGGTACTTCCAAAGGGCGTTGCAGGCGCGGGCTGTCAGCTTCAGGTAGTCGTATTCGCAGCGCACGAAAACCATCGGCGCGGTTTGCGATGGGTTTTCGGCTTCCGCCTGCTTAAGCAGGGCTTCCAGTTCGTCCAGCACCTCGTTCGGGTAGCGGAGGGCCATCAAGGCAGAGGGATACGCAAGGCGGTCGTTTGCATCGGTCTTCATCACCGCTTCGTTCCAGTCATCCTGTCCGTATTTGCCCAAAGCGAGGCGTGAGTCAAGCAAATCGTGGAACTTGAGCATGGTCTCCTGCGCCTTGCCGTAGGCGAGGCAGTATTCGCGGCGCAGGGCGGCGGTGTCGCGCGTGGCGTCCTCCAGCTGCCGTCCCCACTGGTAGTAGTAGGGCCCTTCCAGGGCATGGAGCGTGCCATAGCCACATTTGTAGAGGTTGTGGAAGCCATCGCGCCAGAAGTCGCGCGCCTGGGCGGCCAGCGTTGCGAAGTCGCTGACAGGCGTGAAGCCCTCCGCATGATACCACCCCCAGTTGTAAAGGTAGGCGGCAAAGCCGCCGGTCACCTGGACAGCCTTCCACTCCTGGAAAACCGCTGGCGAATAGGGGGCCAGTTCGATGATGACATTCGGCGGGAAAGCCTTGAAACTCTTGGGCGGATGGAGCGTTGGACCGTAGGCGAGTATCTGCAGTTTCTTGCCTGGACGGTCCTTCAGGAAGCGCTCCGCATATCCCCTGTGGAGAATCCACAGCTTTTCGCCAGGGTCGTCGATGCCGTACATGGCGGCGCACTTCTCGCACTCGCAGGCGTTGTAGCCATCGCTCTGGCCGAGCTGCACGATTTCAAAACCCCTGTCGGTGTGCGTCAACAGCTCCTGGTAGATGATTTCCTGCACCTCTGGATTCGAGAGGCAGTATTGCTGGCAACTGGAGCGGACGGGACGCTTCCCTTGCTTCAGTGCCGCATATTCAGGGTGTTCCTTCAGCATGGACGGCGGTATCGCCTTGTCGTGCGAATGGCCCCCGTATGTGCCATACCAGCGGCAGTAGTAGTTGTTTGTCGCAAGGTCGAAAAAAAGCTCCTGCGAACGGCTGGAGCAGCCCGTAACAAAGGGCTTGCGAATCAAATGCGTCCCCGACGGGACGGCTATGCGGTCGCGCTTCTGCCAGATTCTTCCGTCCTTGCCTGGGAAGACGAAGCGCGCGCCAAGAAACTCTTCGAGAAAGAACAGGACGGCTTTGACTGAGCCCAGTTCGCAGTAGCTTGTGTATCGCTGGGCGTCAGGGTATGTGTCGCAATCGCGACCGTAGAGGTGCAGGTCGTTTCCACGCACCTCGACATGGTGCTCCCAGTGGGCGAAGTCACCGTCGATGCCGCCAACCACGATGGCGGGCCTGCCAGCCGTGCGTTTTGAGGCAGGAACAACCTCCGGCGCAACCCCTGCGCTCTGCATGAACGCTTCGCGCAGAAGCTCGCCTGTCTGCTGGAAGGCGGTGCTTAGCGGGGTGGGGCGCTTGGTTTCCCCCGTGCGCATCACGGCATCTGGAACAACAATCTGGTAGGCGGAGGCACCATGCTCCACCAGCACCAGTTCACCAGCCAACGAAAAGGAGAAGCAGACCAACACAAAAACTGTGATAAAACGCATCATTGTGGTTTCTCCATAAACACTTCCGCGCGCTCTGATAAACAGTTCCCGCGCGCTCCTTTAGAGTGCGCGGGAAAAACGCGGCACTAGAGTGCCGCGCACAGAACAGGTTATGCCAAGATTGCCTGGCAGGCGGTGATGGCGGCGACGCCAGCGATGTCTTCAGCGGAGCAACCGCGTGAGAGGTCGTTGACGGGCTTCGCGACACCCTGCAGGATGGGGCCGTAGGCTTCGGCGTGGGCGAGGCGCTGCGTCATCTTGTAGCAGATGTTGCCGCAGTTCAGGTCGGGGAAGATAAGGATGTTGGCCTTGCCTGCAACGGGGCTGCCAGGGGCCTTGGAGGCGCCTACCGAGGGCACCAGGGCTGCATCGGCCTGGAGCTCGCCATCGACGATGGCGTCGATGCCCAGCTCGGCGACGCGGGCCTTCGTCTTTTCTGTGGCATGAACCATCTTGTCAACCATGTCGCCAGCGGCGCTGCCCTTGGTGGAGTAGCAGAGGAACGCAAGGCGCGGCTGCGTGCCGATCAGGGCCTGGTGGGTCTTGATGGTGGCGATGGCGATATCGACGAGGCCGTCTTCATCGGGGTTGGGGTTGACGCCGCAGTCCGCGAAGATGAGGGTTTCATCACCAGCGGGCGAGGGGGCGGCGAGGTCCATCAGGAAGCAAGAGGAGGCCATCTTGATGCCCTTGGCGGTGCCGATGCAGTTGAAGGCGGAGCGCAGCATGTCGCCCGTGGAGGCGATGGAGCCTGCGACCATGCCGTCAGCACGGCCCGAGTTGACCATCAGGTTGCCGAAGAAGAGGCGGTTTGCAACCTTCTTCTGGGCTTCTTCCTCGGTCATGCCCTTGGCCTTGCGGCGCTCGAAGAGGATGGCGGCCAGGTCGTTGTAGTAGGCGGCCTTGGTCCAGTCGATGATTTCCACGTCCTGCCCAGAGAAGCTGATGCCTTCGGCGGCCTTGGCGGCCTCTTCGGGGGTCGCGAGAATCTTCAGCGCGGCCATTTTCTTGTCGGCGATGATTTTGGCAGCCTTCATCACGCGGGGGTCATTGCCCTCGGGGAGGACGAGCGTCTTGTATGCTGCGGTTGCCTTGGGGAAGAGTTTCTGCATCAGATTAGCCATTGTACTTTTTCCTTAAGTTTTAGGGATTATTGTTTCGCCGTGCTTGCGCACGGCGCACAGGACAGAAAAAACTTTCGCCGCGCTTGCGCACGGCGCACAGGACAGAAAAAACTTTCGCCGCGCTTGCGCACGGCGCACAGGACAGAAAAAACTTTCGCCGCGCTTGCGCACGGTGCACAGAACCTGTTCTGTGCCTGGTGCTTCAGTGCCAGGAAGCGCGAACACGCCCCAGATAGGCGTGCCAACTCCGTCCTGAGTGCGCGGCGCGTAGCCGCGCACACTAATCAAGCTTTGCAAGCGGGGACGAGGGCCACTGTTTCCATGGCGATCATGAGTTCCTCATTGGTGGGGGTCACGCAGACGGTCACCTTGGAGCCAGGCTTGCTGATGATGACCTGCTTGCCGCGGCAGTTGTTGGCCTCGGCGTCCAGCTCGCAGCCGTAGAGCTTGAGGTATTCCATCACGTTGGCGCGTGTGGAGATGCCGTTTTCGCCGATGCCGCCCGTGAAGGCGATGGCATCGCAGCCCTTGAGCAGCAGGTAGTAGCCGCCGATGTAGTGGATGAGGCGGTGCATGAACATCTTGTAGGCGATGGCAGCGTCCTGGTTGCCTGCGTCGCGGGCGGCCTCGATGTCGCGCATGTCGCTGGAGAGGCCCGAAACGCCCAGAAGACCGCTCTTCTTGTTCATAATGGTGTCGATTTCATCGGCGGTGCAGCCTGTCTGCTTCATGATGAAGGGGACGACGGCGGGGTCCATGTCGCCGCAGCGGGTACCCATGACGAGACCCATGAGCGGGGTGAGGCCCATGCTGGTGTCGAGCACCTTGCCGCCGTTGACAGCCGCCAGACTGCTGCCGTTGCCCAGATGGCAGGTGATGACCTTCGCGCTCTTTGGGTCGAGGCCCAGGAACTCGCAGGTCTTGAAATAGACGTATTTATGGCTGGTTCCGTGGAAGCCGTACTTGCGGATGTCGTATTTCTTGTAGTACTCCTGCGGAATGGCGTAGAGATAGGCTTCGGGGGCCATGGTCTGGTGGAACGCGGTGTCGAAGACGGCCACGTTGGGAACGCCAGGGAAGACCTCTTCGCAGGCTTCAATGCCGCCCAGGTTTGCAGGGTTGTGCAGCGGGCCAAGCACGATGCACTTGCGGATGCCTTCCTTCACGGCGTCGTTCACGACGATAGGCTGCGTGTAGGTGGAGCCGCCATGGAGCACGCGGTGGCCGATGGCGTCCACTTCCGACAGGCTCTTCAGCACGCCGACCTTCGCGTCAACCAGCTTGTCGCAGACGGCGCGCAGCGCCTCTGCGTGCTTGGTGATGGTGAGCATTTCCTCCAGCTTGCCTTCGCTGCCGCGCTGATAAATCAGCTTCGGCTTGTCCATGCCAATGCGTTCCACGAGGCCCTTGCAAATGGCCTCCTTGGTGTCCATGTCGAACAAGGTGAATTTCAACGACGAGCTGCCTGAATTGATGACCAGAACTTTCACGGTAATCTTCCTGTTGTTGGGTTGATGTTATGAAGGATTGCATACACTTCTAAAGTCTTAATATAACACCCCAAACAGGGTAAAGCAAGCGCAGCCCCGCAATTCGCAAATTGAATCGCAATCCATCGGGTAATGCCTCACTAGTTGATAATGCTTACTGGTTTTTCTGCGCCTTGCCGCTCCGCTTCGCTACGCGGCACGGCGCAAGGGGATGTGGGAAAACGCCTGTCCCGTGGGTTTCGCTCGCGCCGAAGGCGCTCGCTTCACCCACGGCTATGTTCTTGCCGCCGCTAACGCGGCTCATATTGATCACTGAGCGATTACTCCTTCGGCTATTAATATTGCCTTGGGGGTTTCTGCGCAATGCCGTTACGCTATGCGACACGGTGCAAAGGGAGTGGGGAACTGCCCGCCCCGTGAGGTTCGCTCGCGGCTATGTTCCTGTCGCCGTGCTGGCGCATCTGGTTAAAAGCAATAGGCCTCCTTGATGGGCCAGTCTGTGAGGAAGCATGCGCCCTGTGCCATGGTGAGATGGAAAAGGGATGTGTTCCACTTGCCGTCCTTGCGCCATCCCTCGACGGTGCGTGTGCCCCCCTCCTCGATGGTCTTGAGCCAGGCTTCCTTGTCAACCAGCAGTTCCTTGACAAGTTCATCCTCGCCCCTGCACTTCAGATAGGCCAGCAGCGGGAAGGTCTGGAACAGGAGGATATCCTTCATACACTTCGCCCGCACCATCTTCAGGAACTCCGCATGGAAGGCCGCTTCAGGCGCAAGCCCGTGGAACGCCGCAAAGACGTTGCCTGGCATGCTGACGTGATCGCTGGCGACATTGTCGCGGAAGAGATGCTTTTCAGGCAGGTAGAATGCCTTGACGAAAGCCGCCTCCAGCGCGGCGACATCCATATATGGCTCGCGTCCCACCATCTTCGCCATTCTGTTCAGTGCCTTCACGGCCCCGATATAGAAGGCGTTGATGACGTTGTTCTTGACGACATGCATCTTCCCCTCAGGCTCGATTTCGTAGCCGTCACGGTAATTTGCAGGCCACTCCACCACGCACCAGCGGTCGATGTTGTTGAGCAGGCCGTCCGCCTCCGCATAGCTCTCGCGGTAGTATTCCAGGACATCCTTGAACTTGTCATAGCGCTCTGCGATGAAGCGGGTGTTGCCCGTCATGGCAAGATAGGGGAGCACCGTCTCAATCATCATCAGGGGGTATTCGGCAATCCTCTGCATAAAGGAGCAGCAGCCATCGGCCAGTAGGCCTCGGTCGAGGAAGCTGGTGTCGAGGAAATCGTCGAAGAACTTCTCCAGCAGGGTGAAGTCCTGCGTAAGCAGGCAGTGGGTGAGGACGGTATAGCAGCCGTCGCCCAGGTAGTAGCCCTTCTCGCGGTCCATGCAGTCCATAATCGTCTCCTGCGCACCGTAGCGCATCGAATCGACACAGAGTTTCCACACCGTCTGATGCTCCGCATCGTCGTATTTGCAGGTGGCCTTGAGTTCGAAGGGGTAGTGGCGCACGATGAACCTCACGCTTGATTCGTCAATGGCGGCCCCCATCGGCAGGATGAGCTCCACATAGCGGAACGACTTGTAGTCGAACTCGTTCAAGGTGTCCAGCTTTCCTGACAGCACGAAATGCTCCACATAGAGGCAGTTGCAGCGCAGCTGCTCGCGCACGGAACCGTCCGCATTCAGCTCCTGCCCGAACTTCAGCGTGATGTCGCTGTATTTCGGCCCACGGGCCGCAAAGGCGAGGTAGCCGACATAGATGGCCCCGAAGTCCACGAGATAGCCTGTGCGCGTGCGCATCAATTTTGCGGGTTTGACCTCCTCGAAGACCAATTGTCTGGATGGCTGTGCGCAGAGCGTGTAGTCGTCCTTTGGATTCACAACTGCGTTCTGCCATTTTGAATCGTCGAACCCAGGCTGCTCGAAGCCCACCTCTGGCGCGTTGGCGTCGTACCGCTCCATGAACTGCGTTGAATAGCCAACTTCACCGCACACGCCGAAGCCTGAGTGGAGGCGTTGGAGCATCGACTCGTCGGAGACCACCACCGTCTTCCCGTCGGCCACCACGTCGAAAAGGAGGCCGTGACGGTTGTTCCCAGAGCACCAGACGCGGTTGATGAGCCCCTGGTAGTAGGTGTGGACGGCGATGGTGTTCTCACCTGCCACCAAGTAGGGGGTAATGTCCATCTCGTTGTAGTAGTACCGTATCTGATGGCACGGTGCGGGGCCCTGCCCCACGAACCGCCCGTTGATGTACAGTTTGTAGTAGTCGTCCGCCGTGATGAAGATGCGGGTGGGGGCCACGCTCGCCAGCGTGAATTTCCTGCGGAACAGGACATGGCGGTTGTTCACGTATGCGTATGGATTCGGCTGAACGGGGTTGTTTGCCTTTCTATGGTAGATGTCCCGCTGGTAAACGTCGTAAACAGGCAGAGCCGCCAGCTCTGAGGTCGTTATCCATTTCCCTGTGAATGTGTGCATTGTCTAGTTCCTTGATATTTGGAGAACTTATAATTCCTACCCAACAAAATAATGCCACTGGAGGAAGTTTTAATTACGGTTTGTCTGCAAAAGCTCCTGGAACTGTGGCAGACGTGCATTCATCTTGGCAAAAAGCTGCAGAAATGCCGTGAAATCAGAACTGGCGTTGGCGGAGTCCGAGGTGTCGGCGTTGTTGGATATGACGCGTATCGTGCCGAAACGTACAGGCACACCGCTTTTTACATGCAGGCGATGGCAGAATTCCGCCACGGCGGAGGTCTCCATATCGACCGCTACCGCCTGCGCTTCAATGGGATTTCCCCGTGCCTGCGCGGGGTCGAAGATGTCCCCTGAACAGACGGGGCCAATGATGGCTTTGTGATCGGGAAACACTTGCTGTACCGCTTTCAGCAGCTGCTCTGCCAGGGGCTTGTCCAGCGTGTACCAGAAGTCCTCTTCGGAAAAGTCGGGGACGTCGCCGAGTCCACGCGCACCAGGCAGTGGCTCCAGGCTGAAGTCCTTGTGGGCGGTGCGTCCCGCCACGACGATGTCCCCCGCATGGAGGTCGGGCGAAAGGCTGCCAGCCGTGCCCCAGATGACAACCGTGTCGCAGCCCTTGTTGAAGATGAGGTCAGCCGCCGCTGCGCACGAGGAGGACTTCCCCGCTCCAAAGCCCCAGGTCACCGTGCATCCGTTTGGCACGCCCGTTGCCTCCATTTCCGTGGGTATCAGAAAGCCGATTGTCATGGGCAAATGCTCTGTTTCAATTGAAACAAAACAGAGCTGATGTAGTTTTCGAGAAGTTTATTTGCGAGTTGTGCCGCGCATAGTTTCCTATGTAAGAAGCAACTCACAAGGAAACAGCCGAAAAATGCGCGGCTATGTTGGTTTTCAATTGAAACAGAGCACTAGAGAAGGCGATGAGACGGTTATTTCCCTGCAGCGTAGTATGCCCAGAAGCGTGCAGGCTCGGAGTTGGCGGTCTTGTCGGGGTTTCTGTAATAGTCCAGCGTGTGCTGTTCGCAGTGGCTGTCCAGGTAGAAAGCGATGGAGCCGCCCGAATGGTGGTCGGCCACCTCGCCCTCCAGCTTATTACCAGAGCCAGGCCAGTAGCTATCGGCACTATCACCTGTAAATAGCTGTGGGCTGTATGCATAGGCCACGTTTTTATAAGCTGTGTTGTTGCAGGTGGCGTAGAAGGTCTTGGAGGGCGTCTTGTGCGCTGCCAGTTTGGCGCGTTTCTTGGCTGCGTCCTGGTGGCTAAGGTATGGCATGCCATAATTGGCTCCACTGTAGCTGATTCCGTATGCGATTTTTGTGTGGACGGCATCCGTCACGGGGCAGAGAAAGACCTTTCCCTCGCCAACGTATGGGTACAGGTAGCAATACCATTTATTCTCCCTGTAAAGCGAGTTGTCGTTTGTAAGCACATTGATTTTTTCCCTAGAAGTGCCATCGATTTCGTATGCGGCAAAAGTCAGCACCTTGAAGTCGGCGGTGTAGAGATTCAAGGCCAATGCAATCTGCTTCAGGTTGTTGGTGCAGGTGATGGACTCCGCTTTCTCACGCGCTTTGGATAGGGCTGGCAGCAGCATGGCCGCCAGAATGGCGATGATGGCGATAACGACTAGCAGTTCAATCAAGGTAAATCTATTGCGTTTCATAGTATTACTCCTATTGGTTGGGAACTTATGGCGTAAGTCAATTCTAGCGAACAATTCAAATCAAATTGAAATCGCAATAATATTATACTGCTTGAATTGAGTTTTTACAAGTCATTGCCCACGATTATTTAACTCCCGCCAATTCTGCTGATGTAATCCGCTTCTTCCCCAAAAACTACTCGAATTCGCCACGATAGTAATAATGCATAAGAAAAACCAAGATAGCTGGAGATGGTTCATCAGACAATGTGAAAATGCATTTATCCCAGGAGGTACTGTCGCCTTTGAAGATTTTCCCTTTATGGTAGGTAGCGACGCATTTATCCCACGAGGTGCTGTCGCCCTTGAAGATTTTCCCTTCGTGATAAGTCGCGATGCATTTATCCCATGACGTGCTGTCGCCTTGAAAGTATTTCCCTTTCTGGTAGGTGGCGATGCATTTATCCCAAGAAGTGCTGTCTCCCTTAAAAAGCTTCCCGTTCTGGTAGGTGGCGAAACACTTGTCCCACGAGGTGCTGTCCCCCTTGAAAAGTTTTCCATTCTGGTAGGTGACAATGCATTTATCCCATGAAGTAGTGTCGCCTTTGAAGATTTTTATTTGAGCGAACGCCGACATGGACAGGAGAATGAGAAAAACACCAAGATTGTATTTGTTCATCGATGATTCCCTTGTGGATGGTATTATAGCCTAACTCTTTGATTATAACATCTTCGCATATATTGAAATATAGCATAAAGCAACAAGATTACAAGATGAAACTATCCTGCACAAGTGTATAGACCGCAGATTCCTCTTGTATTTCCACTGAAAAGCATTATTGTAATGCTCATCAAAACCTTCATCAAAAAATGGAATGAGATTCATGAACATCATCAAAAACGCAAACGATCAGATTTTTGAGTTTATAGAGGATATACCCTATCGGGAGGGAGCGTTCTACGAGAGCGGTCTCTCCAACGTTGACCGCTGCACACTGGATTTGACGATTCCGCAGGACGAACCTGGCTTTTCAACCGTCGTGTGGTTCCATGGCGGCGGGCTGACGGGTGGCGCAAAGCATACGCCCATGGCCATGACGATGGACATAGGGCATCCGTCCGCCGTCGTCGCATGCGGCTACCGCCTTGCGGGAACCGATGGTGCGACGGGGGCAACCTGCCTTGACGACGCTGCGTGCGCCGTCGCATGGGTGCTGAAGAACATCACCAGATATGGTGGCGACCCCACAAAGGTTTTTGTGTCGGGACACTCCGCAGGCGCCTATTTGACGGCGATGGTCGGCATGGACCCGCAATACCTCCGACGTTATGGCTGCGACTACACGCAGATCAAGGGACTGATGCCGTTGAGCGGACAATGCATCACCCATTTCACCATCCGCGCCGAGCAGGGCATCCCCATGACACAGCCGACCTGCGATGAGTTTGCGCCGTTGTACCACGTCGGTACGCCGAACCTCCCGCCTATTCTCCTGACAACTGGCCAGGGTGATTTGGAAATGTGCGGTCGCACGGAGGAAAACGCCTATTTCTGCCGTATGCTGAAGCTCAATGGCCATCAGGATGTCACCCATCTGATTCTCGATGGCTACGGCCATGGTTGCGACTATCCTTCCTTCCCGCTCTTCGTGCAGTTCATCCAGCGTGTGGCTTGGTCGTAGTTTTTTCAAGGCTCTGTTTCCAAAGAGGTATTTTGAGAAGGCCGCGTAAGCGGCAGCGCACGTTAGTGCGCAACAATCGTAGCCCAATGCAAGCACCCGTAGGGTGCGCAGCATTGGGGGCGGTTCCCCCCCAAGACATCGCGCCCGTAGGGTGCAACAAAAACACCTACCTCATGGGGGGACATAATGCTTCGAGTCAAAACAACAATGTACTATCTGCGTATCAAAAAGAACGAGTCGGGCGAATCTTCATAGAGGAAAACGAGTGGGATGAAGGCCATGACCCAGCCGCACATGATGCAGTAGGCCCCCCAGTCCATGTCCAAATCCAGGCCATAGTATTCGTCCAGCTGCATGTCGTAGGCGCGCATCCAGCCGCCGTCCAGTTTTGCAAAGGGACTGGCGATTTGTATCCTCAGCAGGAAACGACGTATCTTCTGATACATGGCATTGACTTTATCCATATTCACGGCATGTCGCCTGTGGGCGGGCAGCTTGGTCAGCACCGACAGCGATATGAAGACGAAATTTACGCAGTACATGATATCCGCGATTGCATCCGAGCCATCGCCAATCGCGATGCCAGCCTCCGTGTCATTTGTCTTCAGACGAATTGGGCATTCGCGTATTCCGCCGCAATCCTCCTGCAGGTTTTCAAAGAAATCCAGAAGATGGTTGATTCTGTCGGAATAATCCCTGTCTGAGGCATATTGCGCGCAAGCCAGGGCGATTAAATAGCGGGCGTATGTGAAGTTGTCCGAATAGCCGAATTCGCTCACATCTGGGAATTTCCTGCCGACGCGTTCCACGTTGCGCAAGGCCAGGTCATGGTACTTTTCATCTGGCAACTGGAGCAGGAAAGAGACCATTTCGCCATAGAAAACTGGATTGTCAAGGCGTTTCCGCCCCTCATAGCTGTTTGGATATTCAAAAAAGCCGCAGCAGATAGCCTCGTCACCGAGCCAATCCAAAAAAGCGTCACCCAGTTTTTCCGCCATGAGCAGGTACTTTTTATCGCCAGTCGCCTTGTACATGTTGATGATGGCCAGGCCATCCCTGCCTGAGTCCGAGGCCCAGGTCATATTCGTATGGTCCATCCATTTGAACAAGCCGTTTGGCAGCTGGATGTGACGGTCTATCAGGAAGTCCGCCAGATTTCGCCCCAAGTCGGTCAAGCGTGTATCTTGATATTTTCTGCCAGCAGAGGCGAGGAACGCGCCTGTCAGCAACGTGCTGTCCGTCCGCAAGTTCATTCTGAGTTCGAGGCCGTTGGACTGCACCATCTCGTACATGCCCATGCTGCCGTCGGCCTTTCGCAGCATGCCTGAATGCTCATGCCACGACAGGGCTTTCCTTACAGCAAGCTCCGCATCCGTGTTTCCACTGGGTTTGATGTATTCGGGGAAAACCTCCTCGAAGGCGGTTTCGACGACATCCTCCGCTTTGCCCGCAAGCTTGGAAAAGATCTCTGCAAAGAGGCGTTTCCAGGCAGAATAAGGTCGCATAAAACGTGAATCAAACTGCGAGATGTTCATCATCGCCGAAACGCATCTGCCTTTCTCCCTGATAGTTAGTACAGGAAATTGCGTGTTTCCCTCGCGGAAAACGGAATGCGTGCCGATGCAATTGCTGATAACGGCCCCCGTTTCAGACGGCCCATAGTTTTTGCAGGGGAAATGATAGGATTCCCGCGCCTGCAGGATCATGTCGCCATACAGGACGCATTCCTTGAATAGGTGCCTGAGTTTTCCCATGGTCTGCATTCCAGTCAGCCTGCGGCGCAAGTTGTCCTTGGCAAGAAGATTCTCAAAATAGAAGCGTCCGCCCTTGTGGATCAAGGAGAAGAACTCTTCTGTCTTCTCCAGCGACAATTCTGGAATGGCGTGCTCGCCTTTTTCGTATTGAGGCAGCAGGAGGTACACGGCGTCGCCTTCATCCACAGGCAATTCATCTGGGGTGTCATAGACGAACAATCTGTCATCGGCCCCGCATAATGCGGCGACAAATCTTCTGAAGACCTCTGTCCCGCCTGTCAAATAATAGTTCATCTATGCTTCTCCTGTTCGAGATAGATAAATTGCCTCATTGGACCCCATTGGAACATGCAGTCCTCTCCGTAAGTCTGAACTCGCAAATAAATGTAATGGCAGTTCTGGAAAAATCAACTTGTTCCATCTGCTGTTCAGATTCTTAAGGTCACAGCTTTCAGTCTATATGGCATTGGGATGTCAGATAATCGGACACTCACATGAAAAAAACTCTTTAAGGGTGAAAAAACGCAAATGATGCACTAAATTATATAACACCTAGGTCTAAAGATTTTTTGATTTATAAAAATGCCAAAGAAGATGCTGTTTCTTTTACTGTCATGTTTCTTAGTGATTGTCGCGTATTCGGCTGAAAATACAAACCTTGCTCTTGGGAAAAAGGTCATATACGCAGTCCCTCCTGACAAGCCCGTGGACAATGCCGTCTCAAAACTGACGGATGGAAAAATCAACCTGCCGCCAGTACGCTCATCACAAAAGAAAGGGAGTGATTATTTTGACGAGCAAAAGCAGAGTTACTCAGACAGTGAAACGATGCAGGATGCCTTCACGGTTGGCTGGCACTGGCAAGCTTCCAAGGACACTGAATACGGGCTTTCCCTGGCGGTCGATCTTGAAGAGCCCAAAGCCATTTCCAAAATAACGCTTAGGGTGGCGTCTTTCACAAATTACATGTACCGTTTTTCCCTGCCAAGGGAAGTTGTCGCGGTCGCAAGTCTTGACGGCGAGAACTTCTATAGAATCGCCTGTGTCTGCAAGGCAAGCAGCGATGCGCAAGAAGACTTGCCAAAGGACGCCAAGCTGTTGAAGGTTTATGAAAAACGCAATCAATGGTGTACATTCGAGCTTGATGCGCATGGAATCGAGGCGCGGTATGTCGGCCTCATCATCAAGCCAGAAGGCTTCATGTTCTATTGCGACGAGCTGCAGATATTCTCAAGTGCCACTTTGGATAAGGAACGCAATAGCTTAGTATATGCGCCCCAGAATCGGGAACGCTTTCTAATCGGCAATGGCCTTGCGCCTAAAGACCAGGTGGTATTCTGCCCATACGATGGGGAGCTGGTCGTTCCTGAAGATGGCTTCTATGCACCTACCATATTTTACTTCAGAGACTTGCGCGGATCCAAGGCAAAGCAGGAATACACCTTCACAATAAGGCTGCCAGCAGGGGTCGAGTTGTCGCAAAGCCATTTGCTAGTCTCCCAATTCACTTTGCATTCCACGCTCAACGAAGACAAGTCAAAGACCATCACGCTAACCCCGAAAAAGCATTTCTATCCCAAGAACCTGGGAATGCTATTGGGCAAAAAATGGGAATTATATACTTGAGTTTCCCAGAAAGACAAGTACTTTTCAAAGTACCAGGTCTTCTAGGGTAGGTCTTCTGCAATGCCTCACAGGCAGTCACACCTCATTCATCCACAGTCAAATAACAGGCAAACAACTCTTTGAATAGGCTTCCCGTGAACATTATTTGCCTGACGCTCCCCTTCCGCCTGTGCCACTAACCATTCGTCGGGCGGCAGTACGTCTTCTCTCCGCACGTTGATAATCAACGCCCCTATTGGGAAACAAAGCGTATTGGAATGATGAAACGAATGTCATCCTTTCCATTGTCGCGTCCACTGCCTCCGTCATTGACGCCGTCTGGCCCGACACTCCAGATTTGGACGGCCTGGAGCGTGCGTTTCTGTGGCACGTACTTTGAGGAAGGTTCAGATATGTATGAAATCTCATCGTTTTCGCCACTCTTCTCCTCATTTTTCTCCTCCTGATAGATTTCTTCAACAATCTCACACGCGCCCTTCGTGTATTTGAGCGGCTGCCCCGAGAACGGGTCCTGCGGCTGGCCATCGATGCTGTCGGGGTATTCTCCCGTGCGCCGTTTGATCTGTTCCGCCTGAATCAGCCCACGCAGGACGCGGCAGGAGGCGATGGTGCTCTTCATTTTCTCGGAGCCCCTTGAAAATGCGGGCAGCAGCATGTCAGCGAGAATGTTGCCACTCCTTGAGGTTGGCAACTCTGAAAAGTGATGGACGCGTAGCATCCTGGCCAGTCCCTTGATTTCATTGGCCGTCAACCACCATGCCTGCGGGAAGAGGAAACGCAGGGAATGGTAATGCAAGCCTGCGGGCAAAGAAGTGTTTGCGCCAGAATAATACGCAAGCCAGTGGAAGATATTGAGTATGGAAACGCTCTCGCCAAAGAGAAAACGCTCCTCCTGGAGCTCTGCCTGACGCTCCACCTCGGCAAGGTTTGCCGCCTGTGCCGACAGCCATTCGTCGGGCGGCAGTCCAGAGGCGAGGATTTTTTCCAAGGCCGACTGACGGATTGCCTCCACGGCTATCCCTACAAGATACGCGATATAGAGATGGTCTTTCCATAGGTATTCGCGGAGGGAGTCCATTCTGTCCAGGGAGGCAGACACCACGTCAAACTCACCATCTTCCAGGGCAAACAGGATGCGTTGCCTGTTCATTCGGGCAAGTTCCCGACACATGGCCAAGTCGGAGCTTGGCATTGCGACAAGCATTTGGTCGTCCGCATAATCGCGCTTCGGTGGCGGAATGGGGGCTATGAACATCTGCTCCAGTTTCTGGCGTGCGGCATTTTCCAGAAAGAACTTTTTACGACGGGCTTGGATGGCTTCGGGAAAAATGGCGTCAGGGTGGTAAAGGTACTCGTTTTCTTGCTCGCTCATCGAATTGTAGTATTCATGGTCGGCAGCCTCCAGCTGTTCCCAGAACGCGGAATTGGCAGAACGCCCTTCGTAGAACTGGCGCTCCAGCTCCGCAGAGGTCAGCGGATGGCCGAAATGCGCCTCCAACTCTTTGGTGGCACGATGATAAGCCGCAGACTCCCAGAGGGCAAGAACGAGAAAGAGTGCATAGCTTGCCGCCGCAATGCCCCAGATGCAGCGGATTTTGCCGTTGAACAGCTTGCGGAACGGGAGCTTCGCATAGTCCGCCAGCAGACTGCCAAAGCAAAAATACCCCACAGTCACAAGGAAAAACCCCAAAACCAGAAAACAAAAGCTGCCAGCTGCCGTCCAGAGCCGAAACAATTGATAAAGTTCGTTGCTGAATGGGATGACGCCTTTTATCCAGGAAGTCATGCTCAATTCGTGTAAAGTGCCAGCGCGAAACGGTTCGTATGCAAAGGCCAATGCTGTCCCGAACACAATCAAGGCGCCTATCCACGCGAGTGTTCCCGCAATGTTTTTCCACGATACGGAGAAGAGCTGGAAGTTCCAAAGGCAGCACCCCAAGACAAGAGCTCCGCATATTACTGCTTTCCAATGCATTGCTTCCAGGAAGCCGACAAATGCGCCATACCCTAGCGACAGCGCGAAAAGCCCCAGAGGAATCCATATCCGCTTCCAGCTAAAACTTGCCTTCAAACGGAGTAGCATCTGCATCCGAAGCTCCAGAGCGAGGACATACGCCACTGTGCCAAGCGCGGCAAAAACCAGCAGCGCGATTACCGAGGACTTCATAAGCAGGCGATAATCAATGACCAGAAGCCCGCAGAAGGCCGAAAACACGAACCATACTGCCACAGGCAACAGCGTCAGTCCGAAGAACGCGCCCTGCGCAGGCTCGTTCCAGAAGAAAAGTTTGCGAAGAAGGTTTTTCATAATAAAGCATTTCACCTTTGAACGATTCCCAATCTGTTTCAACAACCTATCCCCCAAATCATTGGTCCACAGACAGCCACGAGATAAACAACGAATATAGCCAAAATCATCAATTGTCCCCAGGCCCGCAAATATTCCTTGGATTCGGCTTTTTTGCGGGAATATCTGACAATATCAACAGTATTCCAAATAAAGGCTATCAGGCAGAATAATGGAGTGAAAAGGAAGTAGGCAACAACTAAAATATCTAGCCAAACATTGGATACAAAAACCCCCTTTCCTTGACATAAGGACATTCCAATCAACAAAAGCGGACAAAAAGAGCAGCATCCTGCAATAACCGTTTTCAACAGCTGCATTATGGTAAAGCGAGGATAGAACAGCAAGGCAATCCATGCTACCCCAATCACTATGTAGCAAATCGCAAAACTCATATTCTAGACCTTGTCTATAGAGGAAACCTTGTCATCTTGTCTATAGAGGAAACCTTGTCATCTTGTCTATAGAGGAAACCTTGTCATCTTGTCTATAGAGGAAACCTTGTCATCTTGTCTATAGAGGAAACCTTGTCATCTTGTC
>JAFTAC010000539.1 GCA_017458805.1 Victivallales bacterium
CTAACCACTAACCACTAACCACTAACCACTAACCACTAACCACTAACCACTAACCACTAACTTTCAATAGTTTCAGGACGGTGGCGACAATAGTAGTGACCTCTGCCAGGCGTCCTTGACCGTTTTCGCCACAAGCGACATGGCCTGTTTCGGGGCCGATGAACTGCACCTTGCGCTTCTTGAGCAGCTTGCAATTATCAACCGTCGCGGGGTGCTGCCACATGCGCGGGTTCATGGCAGGGGCGACCATGACGGGACCCGTGTGGGAGAGATAGTAGGTGGAGAGCGCGTCATCGGCGATGCCGTGCGCCATTTTCGCGAGGATGTTCGCCGTGGCTGGGGCTATAAGTAGGGCGGTGGCGCGGATGGCCAGCGCGATGTGGCCTGGCTGCCAGTCGGGCATCTCCCAGAGGCTTGTGATGACGGGGTTGCGCGAGAGCGTCATGAAGGTCTGCGGGCAGACCAGCTTCTGCGCGGCTGCCGTCATAATCACCTGCACATCAACGCCGTTCTGCACAAGCTTGCTGGTGATGTCCGCTGCCTTGTAGGCGGCAATGGAGCCTGTCACCCCGAGAACCAGCAGTGGCTTCTTCTCCTCCGTCATAGCCAGTTCTCCCTTGTGATGGCCTGCGTGCGGAAATGGGTTGCGTCAATGATTTTCGCAAGTGCTTCCGCGCTTTGATTGGAATCGTCATTGATTAGGATGTAGTCATAGTCGCGCCAGTGCTCCATCTCCCCCTTGGCGTTGGCGAGGCGGCGCTGGATGGCCTCTTCGGAATCGGTCTTGCGTCCGCGCAGGCGCCTTTCAAGCTCCTGCAGGGAAGGGGGCATGATGAAAACGGTGACCAACCTGCAGTAGAAGAAGGGGGTCGATTTCAGCTCCTCTTTTGCACGTCTCATTCCCTGGACGTCGATGTCCAGCAGGACATTCTCGCCGTCCTTGATGTAGTTGAGCTCGGATTTGAGCGTACCGTAGTAGAAGCCATGGACGTTGGCGCATTCAAGGAAGTCGTGGTTCTGGATGTGCTTCTCAAAGGTCTCGTCGTCAATAAAATGATAGGCCATGCCATCCACTTCGTCACCACGCCGTGCGCGTGTCGTGCATGAGACGGAGAAGTGGAGTTTCTGGCGGAAGGCCCGCAGGGTATTGTAGATGGTGGTTTTCCCCACGCCGCTTGGGCCTGAGATGATGGCGATGACGCCAAATGTCTGTTCAAGGTTCATGGGGTGTTCAGATCCTAATTATTGTATTTCAACGATAAGCTGCTCGGCCTTTTCGCGGACTTTCCGCAGGTTTTGCTGTCCCATGCGCAGGAGGGTTTTCTGAGCGGGGGAGAGAGCCTCCAGTTCAGGGTATTTCCAGGTGAACAGGCCGTCGGCGACCTTGTTCATCGGTGGATTGGATTCGTACAAAGGAACTTGCCGCAGCTTTTCCATGGCGGATTACAGGAGTTGCTCAGGCGTCTGGTCGGTGTGGCCGAAGGCGTTCATGGCACTTTGCAGGGAAGGCTTGATGGCGCGAAAGACATTGCCCGCCAATTCGGCGTCAAGAGAGCAGAAAAGCTCCACGAAAGGTGCGTATCGTGCCTCTGTCTCGGGCGTCAGAAACCACTCGTCATTCTCCTTCACGGCAGCGAAGACGTTGCCGCTTTTGAATGCGCCAAGGGACTTCACAGGGATGAAACCCATGGTCACCTCATCGAGCATGGTAATAAAACGAGTTGCAAAATCGCCGTCTATCAGCTGCTTCCAGAGGGGGGCGTCGCTGAGGTCGCCCAGTTCGGGCGGAGGCTCAACAGGAAAATCCTCGACTGGTGGCAGCGATGCCTCCTCTGCTTCTTTTGCCTGCTGTTCTGCGGGTGGCTGCTGCAAGGGCGTGGCACCATCCTGTGAATTGTTTGCCACGTTGTTTTCTTGTTGAGGCAAGGAGGGCAGGGAAGGGCGCATCTCCGTTGTTTCGTTTGTCTCGACTGGCTGCGTTTCTGTTTTGCGCGTGCCGAGGTAAAGCCAGGTCAGAAGAGCCACCATCGCCACCGCTGGCAGGAGTGATACGATGATTTTCTTGAGTGATTGCTTATCCAGTGACATTAAGAAGGCCTAGTGCTCCATGAAAAATGGCCTACAGCTCCATATAATAGGTCACATGCTCTAGGGAACGGTTGAAGCCCGCGCGCTTGTAGGCGCGGCGCGCGGGGGCGTGCGCCTCGTCCAGCCCCGTGAAGACCTTTGCAACGACCATGCCCTTCTCGCGGAAGTAGTCCAAAACTGCCTTGTAGAGCTGCTGGCCAATGCCCTTGACGCCGCAGCTCTTGTCCGCCGCATTATGGCCGACCGTGCCGATTTTGGAGGCGAAATCAAGGCTGCATCCCGCGAAACCGACGATGCGCCCCTCCTCTTCGCAGACGAAGAAGTTCTCGGGGTGCTCGGCAAGCTGCTGCCGCACGGTAATGCCTTTGGAAACGTCGTCGCCTTCAGGGCGCAGGATATCGGCGATTCTGTCACCGAGCCTGGCGCGGCTGACCTTGTTGATGGGCTTCCATGCCATGTTGGCAAGTGCGACGACCGCTTCGGTGTCCTCTGGACGGAATTTTCTGACGCTCATAGTATCAAAAACTCAGAAGATTATTTATGGAAGTAACTGCCAGTGAAGCTCTTTTGCCTGCTTTCTAGCTGCATGCTTCTTCAGTTCCTGTGCAAGTTGCTTGAAGAAGGCAAGAAGCGTACTGAGGGCCTGGAGGGAGGCGGGCACAACCCAGCCTGGCTTGCACTGCTCGAAATCGGCGATGTGGTGAATCAGCTCGTCGGTTGCCTTGAGGGTGCTGGTGGCCATGCTCTTCAGAACCATGCCAGGCTTCAGCTTCGCGCGCAAATCAAGCAGGTAGGCGAAGGCGTCGGCGACCGCCTGGATACGGATGGCGTCGCCGCGCAGGCTGAGGAGGCACATGGAATCCTGCTCCAGAAGCCCTGGCTTGGCAAGCATCTCCTTCAGGAGGGCATCTGCCTCGGCAGCCAGTTTGGAGGCAGTCTGCAGGTTCTCTAGCGCACCGTCGGCGGCTTCAAGCGCATCAAGTGCCTCGCCTGGATAGGGGCGCGGGAATGGCTTCCCCGCACGGATATAGGTATAGCTGTAGTTGACGCAGGTGCCATAGTTTGGCGTGGTGACCGCCTGCAGAATCTTGTCTGCTGCAGCGATATACTTGTCGGCATCTTCGCCGAAGCGGGAGGTGGCCCAACGCTTCTGGACCTTCTCGTATTTCTGGCCCTTGGTGGACTCCCATGCGTATGCGGCCAGGAGTGCCTCGTGGTCGAGGTGCGACGGGTCGTGTACTGCGTAGGAGACGGCCCCCACAGCCCCCTCCTTCTCAGCCATCTTCAGCATGAGCTCGATGTTGGGGCGGCGGTAGTCGTAGGAGCTCCAGTTGAAGTAGCAGGTCATGGGGGCGACCCAGCCGTCGATGCCCAGCTTCTTGCCGAGGGAGACGCGCGTCTGGTCGTTGAGTTCGTTGTTGCGGTACCACCACCAGTGCAGGATCAGCTTGTCCTTCAGACCCGCCTTCTCCAGGCGCTTCACGAACTTCGCGTCGAAGGCGCTCATGTGGCGTGTGAGCTGGTCGTTCCACATCACGACCTTTTTCACGCCCTTCTTGACAAGCATATCGACGAGCCAGAATACGTAGTCGAGCAGGTTCTCCTCTGCCTTCTTCTTCTTGCAGACGGGGCACTTGCACCAGGGGTCGCCGACCTTTCCGAAGTCGTCAGGCATGGGATAGTCCGGCCAGACCTCGTCCATCTGGATGTGGAAGTAGTCGGCGCCGTTGGGATAATACTTGTCCAGAATCGAGCCATAGAGCTTTTCAACAAAGGCACGCGTCTCCTTGGAGGTGATGCAGTACCCAACGCCAGTGGGGTTGCCGTTTTCGTCCTTTGCGGAGATTTCAGGTATCTCCCTGGCGAAGAATGTGTTGTGGCCAAAACTGTTGAAGAATGGGACGACCGTGATGCCGCGTTCGCTGGCGTAGGTGATGACATCTGCGAGCAGTTCAGGCTTTTCGCGCATGGAGGGGAGGTAGTTCTCCTGGTTCCAAGTCTCCTTTTCAGGGGAGTACCACTTGAGGGTGTGGACGGTTTTCAGGTCGTCGCGCCCAGGCACGGGCACCATCAGGAATTCGGTCGGCTTGTCAGGCCCTTCATAGCGGCAGCTGCCCCAGCAGCCATAGAGTCCGATGCCCAGGGTGTTCAGCTTCAGGGCGGAGAGCTGGTCGATGGTGCGCATCCAGTCGTTGATGTCCATGCGGTCGGGGCCCCACTTGTTCTCCACGAAGATGCCGCGCACGGGCAGGACAGGCCAGTCCTTGACAAGCAGGTTCGGCTGGTTCTTGCACTCCATAAAGGTTTTCAGGATGGCGGCGGCGGTATGGGCGGCCCAGACGGTTCCCTCCTGCGCGGGCGTGCGTATGGTGATGACGCTGCCCTTGACGGTCAGCTCGTAGTATTCCTTGCGGGAGAGCTCAGGCACCTTGGAGAGGTCGAAATTCTCGGGTTCCTCGACTATCGCCTCCACCTCGAACTTCTTCTTGTTGGCCACGACACGGATGCCCGCGCCGTTCAGGATGGACCTGATGGCTTTTCTCTGGAGAGGGGATACATTCCTTGTCTCTAGCCTGACATCACTGGAAAGCTCGCTGTTTCCTTCCAGTTTTTCAACAATCTTCGGCTGTGGCAACAATCCGGGGATGTCAATAGTGCGGGATGCCATAGTTTCTAGCCTCCTTGATTCCCAATAATGGGTAAATGAATAATCTGCATACGGGAAAATGAATACATTTCCCCACGCGGATGAAAAACAAATAGCACAGTGATAATATATTGCTACAACGATGTTTTTCAAATGCAAAAAACAAAAAAACTACGGATGGCGCATGGACAAAAAAGGGCTGTTGCAAAACTTTATGAAAACATCTTTTTCCGCGTGTTCACGCGGAAAAAGATGAATCTTCCTACAGGATCATAGACCCTGGCTACAGTTTTGCAACAGCCCTTTTTGAGTTTCCAAAGTTGACTTTGGAAGAAACCACCAAATGAATTAGCGGGCGTAGTATTCGATAACCTTTGTGATTTCGACGCCGTTCTGGATTTCATCGGGCAGCGGCTCGTGGAGCACGGTCACCTTGTCGTCGCTCTTTTCAAAATAGGGCGGGACGGGGGCGTCGTTGTTCTTGGCGATCTCGATGATGGTGGTCGATTTCGGGTTGATGGAAATGACCTGGCCAGCCTTCAGGCGATAGCCGCCGCGGTTAACGATCTTGCCGTCAACCAGGATGTGGCGGTGCGAGACAATCTGGCGGGCGGCGAAGATGGTCGGCGCAAGACCAGACTTATAGACGGCGGTGGTGAGGCGCATTTCGAGGTTGGCAAGAAGCTTGTCACCTGTCACGCCGCTACCCTGGCGGGACTTCTCATAGAGGAAGCGGAGCTGGCGTTCGCCCAGGTCGTAGTAGGTGCGCAGAATCTGCTTCGCCTGAAGCAGGGAGCCATACGTGGAGAGCTTGCCGCGGCGCTTGGTGGGGCCGTGTTGGCCGGCGGGATAGGTGCGGCCTTCGGTCGCGATTTCCTGACCGTCTTTGTTCTTCTTCGTGCGGCTGTTGGTCGGGCAGTTGGGCTTGCCCCACAGGCAATAGCCAACTCTACGGCACATGGTGTGCTTCGGTCCTTTCACGCTTTTCTTAGCTTTCGCTGCGTCTGCCATGTTTTCTCCTTGTGCTATGGCGTTGTTGTTCTGCGGCTTTTGTTGGCGCCCTCCATAAATCGGTTCCATCATGCGCGTTCTGCATCTGGAATCCAGCTGTTCAAGCTGGAGAGGACTGTTCCGCTTTCCTTGAAAAATCAAGTTCTTTAATATACACCTCCTTTGGGCAAAAACAAATCGGTTCCGCATTTTTTGGCTTTCCGCCGCTGGAAATCCAGCAAAAATCATCGAACCAGTTGGAAAAAAGCAAATATCGGTATATATTATTTCATTCAAAATCTTGTTAATTGCCAAGTTTTGGAAACCTGGGGCATGACTGTCTTATCGGGAAAAGCTTTCCGGAGTATGCCTTGGCGGCTCGGCAGGCAGGATTTACAGAGTCATAAATAATGAACAAAGAAACCAAGACCAAACTGATTGAAGAGTACAGGCTGAACGAGAAGGACTGCGGTTCCAGCGAAGTCCAGATTGCCATTCTGACGGGGCGCATCACCGAGCTCACCGAGCACATGAAGATCCACAAGAAGGACAACAGCACCAAGCGCGGGCTGGTTGCCATGGTCAATCATCGCCGCCGCCTCCTGGCCTACCTCCAGAAAGAAGACTTCCAGCGCTATTCCAACCTCATCAAGAAGCTGGGCCTGCGCCACTAATAGCATCGTAACCGAATACGGCCGCCGCTGTGCGCGGCCGTATTTCTTATCCACGAAATTCCCCTGGCGGGGGCTTCTCCCTTGTGGAATTCGTCGGCACGGGCGGCCAGTAAGAGAACAGCCTGGCAATCCGTTCCGCAATTCCGCAACGCTGAAAGCTGCAACAACCTGCCACTGGAACGAACACGAATCGAACGCACAGCGGGCCGGTAGTTTGCAAAATAGCCACGCAAACGGTGCAACGGCCCAAAGCAACAACCCACGTGGCAGGAGAAAAACGACTACAATGAGTATTGAAAATGTGAAAATGGATTTGGGCGACGGACGTTTCATCAACGTCGAAACAGGGAAGCTGGCGCTTCAGGCCAATGGCTCCGTCATGGTGACCCTGGGCGAGACCATGGTGCTGGTGGCCGTCTGCTCGGCTGACCCCAGGCCTGGCATCGACTTCTTCCCGCTCTCCGTCGAATACCGCGAACGCTTCGCCGCTGCTGGCAAGATTCCCGGAGGCTTCTTCAAGCGTGAAGGACGCCCCACCGAGAAGGAGATTTTGACGGCCCGCATGACGGACCGCCCCCTCCGCCCCCTCTTCCCCGAAGGCTTCATCAACGAGGTCCAGGTGGTCTCCACGCTCTTCAGCGCGGACGGTGAGAACGAGCCCGACGTGCTCTCCATCCTCGGCGCCTCCTGCGCCCTGATGGTCTCTGACATCCCGTTCGGCGGCCCCGTCGGCGCCCTGCGCGTCGGTCGCATCAACGGCCAGTTTGTGGCGAACCCCACCAACTCCCAGATGGAAAACAGCGACATCGACCTCGTCTATGCAGGCGTGGCTGGCAAGGCCATCATGATTGAAGGCCGCTCCAGCGAAGTCAGCGAAGAGGATCTGCGCGACGCCATGCTGTTCGCGGACACCATCGTCTGCAAGCAGATCGAGGCCCAGAAGGAGCTGGCCGCCCGCGTCAACAAGCCCAAATACGCCTACACCCCCCATCTGCCCGAACCCGAAGTTCTGGCCGCTGCCGAGGAGTTCGTCGGCGACAAGCTCTTTGACGCATGCTCTTCCCCCTCCAAGCTGGATCGCCAGAACAAGCAGGACGCCCTCAAGGAGGCCCTCTTCGAGGAGCTGACCAAGCGCTTTACCGCCGAAGACGGCACCACCCCCGACCTGGGGCTCATCTGGGAGACCATGATGGAGAAGACCATCCGCTCGCTCGTGCTTGACAGGGGCATCCGCCAGGATGGCCGCAAGCTGGATGAAATCCGCGAGCTCTCCTGCGAGGTCGGTCTGCTTCCGCGCGCCCATGGCAGCGCCCTGTTCCGCCGCGGCGAAACCCAGGCACTCGTGACCGCCACCCTCGGCTCCACGGGCGACGCACAGGAATACGATTCCATCACGGGCAGCGAGAAGACCAAGACCTTCATTCTGCACTACAACTTCCCGAACTTCTGCACGGGCGAAGTCGGCAAATACGGCTCCACGGGACGCCGTGAAATCGGCCATGGTGCACTGGCGGAACGCTCCGTCGCGGGTGCCATGCCGAAGGACTTCCCCTATACCGTCCGCGTGACCAGCGAGATTCTGGGCTCCAACGGCTCCTCCTCCATGGCGACGGTCTGCGGCTCCACGCTGGCTCTGATGGACGCGGGCGTCCCGCTCTCCGACGCGGTGGTCGGCATCTCCATCGGTCTGGTGACGGGCACGGACAAGCGCGAGTTCCTGACCGACATCCTCGGCTCCGAGGACCACTACGGCGACATGGACTTCAAGGTCGCGGGCACCACGAAGGGCATCACGGGCTTCCAGCTCGACCTCAAGATCGCGGGCCTCGACATCGAAGGCATGTACCAGGCGATGCTCCGCAACAAGGCCGCCCGCGAGAAGATTCGCGCCGTCATGAAGGCCTGCATCGCCGAGCCGCGCAAGCAGCTCAGCAAGTACGCACCCCAGATGTGCGCCATGAAGATCAACCCCGACAAGATCGGTGCCCTCATTGGTCCTGGCGGCAAGAACATCCGTGGCATCACCGACTTGACTGGCGCGCAGATTGACGTGGATGACGACGGCAACGTCAAAATCTACGCCAACAACGCCGAGGCGATGGATAAGGCGAAGTACATGGTGGAAGGCTTCACAGGCGAGGCGGAAATCGGCAAGACCTACCGCGGCCTCGTGAAGACCATCAAGGACTTCGGCGCCTTCGTCGAAATCCTGCCTGGACAGGAAGGCATGGTCCACATCTCCGAGCTGGCGGACTACCGCGTGAAGAACGTCGAGGAAATCTGCAAGGTCGGCGATGAAATCACCGTCAAGGTCATTGACATCGACGACCGTGGCCGCATCCGCCTCAGCCGCAAGGCCGCCCTTTCCGAAAACTAAAAGTGGCTAGTGGCTAGTGGTTAGTGGTTAGTGGTTAGTGGTTAGTTACTAACCAAACCACCAGTCACTAACTAAGCTACTACATACCAGCTACTAACCACTAACCATTAATCACTAACCACTAACCACTAATCACTAACCACTAACCACTAATTAGGGACCGCACGCAAGACGGTTCCATAATATGGAGAACAACAATGCAAGAGAAGATTCATCCCAAGTACCAGAAGTGCATCGTGACCTGCGCCTGCGGCAACCAGTTCGAGGTCGAATCCACCGTTGCCAAGGTGTCCGTCGGCATCTGCTCGAAATGTCATCCCTTCTACACTGGCAAGCAGAAGCTGGTTGACACAGAAGGACGCGTTGACGCCTTCCGCCGCCGCTACGCCAAGGCTGGCAAGTAACCATTCCAATATCGAAGTACGGGCGCATGGATTTTGCCATGCGCCTGTTGCGTTTAACCACATCCTCTATGAATCCACTTGAGTCCTACATACACAACTCAGAGATGAGGTGCGCCGAGCTTGAGCGCGCCATCTCCGTGTTTGACTTCAACAATGGCACACAGGCACAGTACCAGAAGCTGAACAGCGAGTACCAGAAGCTCAAGCGAATCATGGACGCATGGAATGACCTCCAGAAGAACAAGGCCGACCTCCAGGGCAACGACGAGTTGTTGGCGGAGACCACCGATGAGGAGTTCCGCGAGGTCATCAAGTCCGACATCCCGGAGCTGAAGGAGAAAATCCACGCTCTGGAGGGTGAAATCAAGACCTTGATTCTCCCGACGCACCCCAACGAAGGCAAGAACGTCATCATCGAGATACGTCCTGCTGCTGGCGGCGAGGAGGCTGCCCTCTTCGCGGCGGAGCTCTACAGGATGTATATGCGCTACTGCGAGACCCAGGGGTGGCACACCGAGACCGTCGAATACAGCGACACAGATTTGGGCGGGCTGAAAAGCTGCTCCTTCACCGTCGCAGGCGAAGGGGCCTGGACGCAGCTCCGCTTCGAGAGCGGTGTTCACCGCGTCCAGCGCGTGCCCGTCACCGAAACCCAGGGGCGCATCCACACATCCACGGTCACGGTGGCCGTGATGGCCGAGGCGACGCCTGTGGAGTTCGAGCTGAACCCCGAGGAGCTGCGCATCGACGTCTTCCGCGCCTCGGGCCACGGCGGCCAGTGCGTCAACACCACCGACTCCGCTGTCCGCGTCACCCACATCCCCACAGGCATGTTCGTGGCCAGCCAGCAGGAGAAGTCCCAGCACCGCAACAAGGAAATCGCCATGACGATTCTCCGCTCCCGCCTGCTGGAAATCAAGCAGCGTGAAGAGGACGAGAAAAACGCAGGCGAGCGCAAGTCCCAGGTCGGGACGGGCGACCGCAGCGAAAAAATCCGTACCTACAACTTCCCGCAGAACCGCGTGACCGACCACCGCTTCGAGATCACCCTCTACGACCTCAACAACATCATGCAGGGCAACCTCGGCAACCTCCTGAACCAGATCCGCACCCTTGACGCGGAACGCCGCTTCAACGAGATGCTCATGCAGTAAGGGGGAAGTAACGACGGCGCCCTCGCTGTCGTTGTGCTTACACATCTCTGGTACCGCAGAACACCAGCGGTTACCATTAACATGGAGGATACGACCTTCGCCATCATGTCAGAAACACCGCAACAGAGCCAGAGCAACGTACCGTACTGGAAGCGCAAGAACAGCGTGAAGGCGCCCGACAACGTGGCGTCTGTAGGCTGGGTGCGCCCCAAAGTCTTTTTCCTATGCCGCGAAAACGGCGGGAAGCCCTTTGTTCTGGAGAGCGGAAAAGAACTCAAGGACGTGGTCATCGAGTACGAGACGTATGGCTCTTTGAACCCCGAGAAGTCGAATGCCATCCTCATCACGCACGCTCTGTCGGGCGATGCGCATGTGGCGGGATGGGACAGCACGGCCAACGCCAAATACCGTCCTTGGCGCCTGAGAGGACCAGGTTGGTGGGAC
>JAFTAC010000540.1 GCA_017458805.1 Victivallales bacterium
CCGATGAGGCCGCCGTCGATGTCGGGCTGTGCGAGGAGGCCAGCGGCGTTCTTCTCATTCATGCTGCCGCCATAGAGGATGCGGGTGGCGTTGGCGACTGCATCGGAGTAGAGTTTCTTGAGCAGGGCGCGGATGGCCTTGTGGACGTCTTCAGCCTGCTCTTCCGTGGCAACCTGACCTGTGCCGATGGCCCAGATGGGCTCGTAGGCGATGACGATGTTGGCCATCTGCTCGGCGGTGATGCCATCCAGGGCCTTGGTGACCTGGCCTTCGATGATGGCGTTGGTCACGCCAGCCGTGCGCTGTTCGAGAGATTCGCCAACGCAGATGATGACCTTCAGGTTGTGGGCAAGGGCGGCCTTGACGCGCTGGTTGACGGTTTCGTCCGTCTCGCCGAAGTACTGCCTACGCTCGCTGTGGCCGATGATGACATACGTGACACCCAATTCATTGAGCATGTCGCCAGAGATTTCGCCCGTGTAGGCGCCTTTCTCCGCCCAGTGGATGTTCTGTGCGCCGACATTCAGGCAGCAGCCCTTCGCGGCTTCAATCACGGCGGCGATGGTGGTGAAGGGGGGGCAGACCAGGACTTCGGGACCATTGGCGCAGCCTTTGCAGCCGCACTCGAACTGTGCGCGAATGTCTTGGATGAGCTTAGCGCCAGCAGCGGCTGTCATGTTCATTTTCCAGTTGCCGGCGATGAGTTTACGACGTGCCATATTTATACTCCAATTGTTTTTGTGTGGTGGCTGGACGGCTGCAAATGCAGCCGTCCAAGATGTTTCATGGGATTATTTGTCGTCCAGGGCCGTGCAGCCAGGGAGATCCTTGCCTTCGAGGAATTCGAGGGAGGCGCCGCCGCCAGTGGAGATGTGGGTCATCTTGCTGGCGAGGCCGCTCTTGTTGACGGCGCTGACGGAGTCGCCACCACCGATGATGCTAACCGCGTCGGCATCGGCAACCGCCTTGCAGACGCCCATGGTGCCAGCAGCGAACTTGTCCATTTCGAAGCAGCCCATCGGGCCGTTCCAGACGATGGTCTTGGCGTCCTTGATGACGGAGGCGTAGAGTTCGACGGTCTTGGGACCGATGTCGAGAGCCATCCAGTCGGCGGGGATGTCGTTGCCGACAACCTGCGTGGCGGCTTCGGCGTCGAACTTGTCGGCGGCGACGTTGTCGATGGGGAGCAGGAACTTGACGCCAGCGGCCTCGGCGGCCTTGAGGGTGGCCTTGGCGGTGTCAAGAAGTTCGTCTTCGCAGAGGGACTTGCCGATGTTGTGTCCCTGCGCCTTCAGGAAGGTGTAGGCCATGCCACCGCCGATGAGGATGGCGTTGACCTTCTTCATCAGGTTTTCAAGCACCTGGAGCTTGCCCGAGACCTTGGCACCGCCGATGATGGCGATGAAGGGGCGCTTCGGGGATTCGACGGCGGTGCCCAGGTAGTCCAGCTCCTTCTCCATCAGGAAGCCGGCCACGCAGGGTGCGCCTTTCTTCTTCATGAACTTGCAGATGGAGGCGGTGGAGGCGTGGTCGCGGTGGGCGGTGCCAAAGGCGTCGTTCACATAGACGGTGCCGTATGTGGCGAGCTTCTCGGCCATGGCGGCCTTCTTGGCCTTCATTTCGTCCTTGGCAGCCTTGGCTTCTTCGTCGGTCATGCCTTCGGTCTTCGCCTTGCCTTCTTCGGCCTTGTAGAAGCGGGTGTTTTCGAGCATGAGGATTTCGCCAGGCTTCAGAGCCGCTGCGGCCTCGTCGGCGGCCATGCAGTCAGGTGCGAAGGCAACGGGCTGGCCCAGGACTTTCGCCAGGTAGTCGGCGACGGGCTTCAGGCTGAATTCGGCTTCGTAGCCTTTGCCTTTCGGGCGGCCCAGGTGGCTCATCAGGACAAGGGAGGCTCCCTGGCCGATGATGTATTTGATGGTGGGCAGGGCGGCTTGGACGCGGGTGTCGTCCGTGATGACGCCATCTTTCAGCGGGACGTTGAAGTCAACGCGCATGACAACTTTTTCGCCTTTCAGAGCGATGTCTTTGACAGTCTTTTTGTTCATTGTGTTTCCTTTTTGGGATTTGGGGTTGAGAGTCGTATGGACTACTTACGGTAATTGACTAAGGGATTGGGAGTGCCTGAGGCGGGATGGTGCGCATGGATTCCCATGGCTGTTCAATGAACGGCACGAAGTCCACGTCCTTATCCGTGGCATTTCCTGAACGAATCCTGCTCACATACGGGACTACGACGGAGAGGAGGATGATGAGGACGCACACGAAGAGAAGCGTGACGAGGGCCAGCTTCGGAAGAACGCTTTTCACGGGACGCCTGCGTGCGGTGGAATTGATCTCCCTTGCTTCGTCGTGCTTGACAGGAGCATCCAGCTTTATGCCAGCCGCTTCGATTTCCTTGTTAAGCTTTTCAACCAAGTCGTCGATTTCGTTCTTGGACATGCCAAGCTCTTCACCGATGGACTTGAAATTGGAGATGATATAGATGCAGTTGTTATCGCCAAAAGTCCTGCTGAGACCATCGTAGTCGCCAGCTTCAAGGTAGCGTATGACAAACTCGCTGATATTCAACCGCTTGGCCAGGTCCTCGATTTTGACATTGGCCTCTTGGCGCTTCCTGGACAGGACCACGCCAACAGGGTCGTCTTTGGGGATGATGTTGACTGGTGGTGCAGGTTTTCTGGATGGCCTTGCTATGACTGGATTCTCCTCTGGCTTTTCTGGAGAGGCTTTCGGGGAAGGCTCCGCTGAAGGCACGGGAGCGGGCGTCTCTGGCTCTGTTGTTGCAGGTGGCTCATGCGATGCGTCATCGGCGGACGCAAGGGGCTGTTCGGCTTCCTGCGAGGGCAGGGCAGGCGAGGGGGGCTCTGCGGGAGCAGTCTCTTTTGACGCGTCTTCTGTCGTGGTGGACACCTCTGCTTCAGTGGAGGAGGAGTCTTCGGCTGGGGAGGAAGGCTCATGGGAAGGCTGCGTTGAAGGCTCTGCTGGGACCTCTTTCTCCTCGGCAGGGACCTCGCTTGTGGCTGAAGAAGCCTTCGAAGGCTCTTGAGATGGGGTGTCGGCACTATTTGATGACGCGGACGCTTCCATCGAAGGAGGCGGGGATACTGGCTCCGACGAGGCCGTGGAACTCTCTAAAGGCTTCTGTGCCTCGTCGTCTGACGCATTCACGACAGGCGGAGTCTCTGCGGATGGCGTATCCCAGGATAAGTCAAGGCGTTGCTCGACTGGCGAATCTGTTCTTGTCCTGGTTCTCATGCGTGTATCTTGTCCTTTGCGTTATCAAATATCCTGATTGTCCTCTCCTGCATTTGGCTTCCCGGAGGAGGTGACAAGAATCTGTCTTGTGGAGGAGGGGCTGAGCTGGGGGCCGACAATTCCCCTGGCCTCAAGCTCTTCCATTATGGAGGCGGCCTTGTTGTAGCCGATGCCCAGAGCACGCTGGAGATAGCTGATGGTGGGACGGCGTGATGTCAGAATGACATCGATGGCACGCTTGATGAGCTTCTCCTCGGAACTGTCGGAGCTGCCATCGGACAATGAGTCACCATCGTTCAATGATTCATCGTCTGCGCTGTTTTCATCGGGTGAGACGAAGACGGTCTCGTCAAAGTGCTGTGGTGCCTGCGCTGCGCAGAAGGCAACCACCTTGTTGCGCTCTTCATCGCTGGCCATACCACACTGGATGCGGTCGATGGCACTGGCGCCTGGCGGGTTGTAGAGCATGTCGCCTAAGCCAAGCAGGGATTCGGCGCCCTTTGTGTTCAGGATGGTCTGCGAGTCGATGTGAGAGGCGACTCGGAAGGCGATTCTCACAGGGTAGTTAGCCTTGATGGTACCAGTGATGACCTTCGTGTCGGGGCGCTGCGTGGCGATGATGGTGTGGATGCCGACGGCGCGGGATTTGGCGGCGATGCGGGAAAGATTCGTCTCCACGTCCTTTTTGGCAACGGACATAATGTCGGCTAGCTCGTCGATGATGACCACGATGAAGGGGAGCTTGTCAGGAATGGGGTTGCCCTCGTCGTCCAAGATGGGTTCCTTTGATTTCGGTCGCGAATTATAGTCCGCGATGTTGCGGACATTGGCCTTGGCGAGGATACGATAGCGACGCTCCATCTCGTTGATGGCCCATTTGAGGGCCAGCGGCACCTTCTCAACTTCGTTGATGACGGGGACGACCAGATGCGGCAAGGTTGTGTAGGCCTGGAACTCGACAACCTTGGGGTCAACCATGATGAGGCGCAGCTCCTCGGGGGTGAACTTGTAGAGCATGGAGGTGATGAGAAGGTTCATGCAGACGGACTTGCCGCTGCCCGTTGTGCCAGCAATCAGCAAGTGCGGGGCCTTCGCAAGGTCAAGGATGACATTTTTGCCATTGATGTTCTTGCCGAGCAGAAGCGGAATCTGCGCCTTACTATTTTTCCAGTTATCATCCTGCATGAGGCTGCGGACAGAGACAACGGCACGGGTTTCGTTCGGCACCTGGATGCCCACGAGGTTCTTGCCAGGGATCGGAGCAAGGATGCGCAGCGTCTGCGCGGAAAGGGCCATTTTGATGTTGCTTTCCAGACCAGTGATGGCATTCAGCCTGACGCCTGATTCGGGCATGACCTCGAACTGGGTGATCTGCGGTGCGACAACCTGGCTGACAACCTGTGCGGGTACGTTGAAGTCGTCCAGCGTCTTCTGAAGAAGTTTTGCGTTGCGCTCGATTTCACGGGCGTTGACGCTTGAGCGTTCCGCATCGCTTCTGTCGTCAAGGAGACTGATGGGGGGATATTCGTACTTTCCGATGGGGCGTGGCGATGAGGGAACGGGCGACTGGTCAGGGGTATCCGCTGGACGCGTCTGCGGCTGCGGGGGAGCCTGGATGATCTTTGGCTCTGGTGGCGGCTCTGCCGTTTGGAAAGGGGTCTCTTCCTGAGGGGCAGGAGCTGGAACTTGCGGTGACTCAGCGGCCTTCTTGGCCTGACTTAAGGCAAGTGCCTTGAAGATGTCCTGCCAGTCGAAATACCAGATGATGGCAACGGGCAGGGCGACAAGAGCGAGGGAAAGGATGGCGGCTCCTGTGTCGTTGAGGAACAAGGTCAGGAACCCAGCTGGCGATGAAAGGCGCTGGCCGATGACGCCACCTGGCAGGGAGGAGATGTTCAACTCGGAGGTGAACCCCTTGAAGGCGTCAGGCCAGATGCCGAAGAACATCGCCATACCGATTCCGAAAAGCAGGAAACTGAAGATGTATTCCCATGAAATCGCCTTCAGGTTGCGGCGCCAAAGGGCGCGGCGCAGGCTGGAAAGAAGCATCAGGATGATGAGGGGGTAGCCAGCCACGCCGAAGGTCAGCAGGAAACGCCAGGCGACGAATGTGCCAAACTTGCCGAAAAAATTGTTGTGGACCAACGGCGAGTCCTCCAGGCCACCTGCCAGGCAGTGAACCTCATCCGCGCTATAGGAGAGGACAGGACATATCGCCAAGAGCAAAAAGATACTTAGCAGCGGCATGATGATGCTGCTGGGACGCAGTTTGGCCCATTCCTGTTTTTCCTCTGTTCGCAGTTCTTCTGGCATAAATACACCTCCCGATTTTCCCTAAATCCCCTGGGTACTGTTATTTAACAGGGAACTCACCGCGAATTCCCTGTGGATTTCCTCCCGAATGGTTGAAAGAATAGTTTAGGAGTAATTGCAATTTGCAATTACCTCTTAGATGGCGTCCTCGATTCTGAAGAGGACTGGCTTCTCCAGAACCTCCTCAAGCGCGGCTATCTCGTCGGCAGCCTTCAGCATCTCCGTGCCTTTGGAGACATGGGTCAGCATGATCATCGGTATTGAATCCGACGCGCTCTCCTTCTGGGTGACGCTGGAGAGGCTGACGCCGTGCTTCCCAAGGATGCCTGAAATCTTGGAGAGGACACCTGGCTTGTCCTGCACCTGCAGCCTGATGTAGAAGCGGGACATGACGTCGCTGTCGTCCACCAACCCCTTGTACTCGTCAAACTGCGGGAACGGCGGTATGCGCCGCTTGCTGTTGGAGACAAGGTTCAGCGACAAATCAACGATGTCCGCCACGACGGCGCTTGAGGTGGCCTGGCGGCCAGCACCGCGCCCGTAGTACATGGTCTTGCCCACGACATCCGCATCGACCCAGACGGCGTTGAAGACATCGCTGACGTTGCCCAGAAGCGAGCGGACGGGCACGAGGGCAGGGTGGACGCCCAGCTGGATGGAGCCGTCATTCTCCTTGATGATGGCAAGCAGCTTGATCTTGTAGCCGAGCTCTGCGGCGGATTCGATGTCGGTGATGGTGACGGCGCGTATGCCGCTTGTCTGCACATCCTTGACAGTGAAGTACTTGCCATAGACGAGGCTGGCGAGGACTGCAGCCTTGTGGGCGGTGTCGATGCCATCGACGTCCAGCGCAGGATTCGCCTCTGCATAGCCGTTCTTCTGGGCGGCCTTGAGGACGTCCTCGAAGTCGGCATGGTCGTTTTCCATCTTGGTGAGGATGTAGTTGCAGGTGCCGTTCAGGATGCCCAGGATGGACTTGACATGGTTTCCGACCAGCCCTTCACGGATGGCCTTGATGCAGGGGATGCCGCCGCCGACGCTTGCCTCGAAGCCGATATCAACGCCAGCCTTCTCCGCTTCGGTGAACAGCTCCTGGCCGTATGTGGCCAAGAGTGCCTTGTTGGCGGTGACGATGGACTTTCCGTTGCGGATGGCGCGAAGGATGATGTCCTTGGCGAAGGTGGTGCCGCCGACCAGCTCGACGACGATGTTGATTTCAGGGTCATCGACCAGCTGCTTGGCGTCGTTGATGAGGACGCCATCGGGGAGCTTCACCCCTCTGTCCGTAGTTGTGTCCAGGTCCGCGACACGGCGGAGGACAGGGAAGAAGCCCATCCGCTTTGATATGAGTTCACCATTCTTCAGCAGCGCTTCAGCGACGCCAGCGCCGACTGTTCCGAAACCGATAATACCGATGTTGACTTGTTTCATCTAAAAAACCTTATCTAGTTGGACCTGTTTGACATGGGATGGCTATAGAAAGGCTGATGAATATGAAAGCAGGCGCGTGGTTGCGTTAACCTCGCCTGCCTCTCAACAGCCTAAAAACCAGTCACCACTATATACTATAATAGGATAGACGGGATTGTCAAAACGAATTGGCTAAAATTGGGGAATTAATTTTGGAAGGTAACTATTCAGAAGGGGGCAAGCGTTAGCTACTTTCCCTTCTGAATAGTAAACTGTTCGCTGTATTCCACAAGAGGATAGGTAACGGAAAGTTTTTGTTGCGACCTAACGGGTGCGAAGTCAGGAGGGCGGCCTTTCCCAATGCTGCGGGCCCGATTTCGGGCCCGCAGCATTGGGCTACGATTGTAGCGCACTCCGTGCGCTGGCCGCTTCGCGTCCTACGCTAAGCAACTCTCTTGGTGAACATAGCGAACTTTTATATACAACTATCTTCAAGTACATATAATAAAATAAGGTATCCTGTTGAATTTCAAATAGCCGACTTGACAAGCCTGTCAAAATAGGCTAAATTAGACCCCAACCCTAAGGGCGGGGCCCCGATTTCATTCCACATCCCTATGGTTTTTATGCAACATCAACAGGAACAGGGACATACAAAAGAAGCTGACCTTTCTGGGGCAAGCATGACATCAAGTTGTGGGACAGATTGTGCATTGAAAGTTGGGGCAAGTACTGTGTCAAAATCAGCGGCAGCCCCTGGAGCAGGCCATGTGGCAGACGCGGCGGCAGC
>JAFTAC010000541.1 GCA_017458805.1 Victivallales bacterium
CAAGGCGGAGCTTGTGCATCTTCATGTTTGCGCAAGGCGGAGCTTGTGCATCTTCATGTTTGCGCAAGAGCTTGTGCATCTTCATGTTTGCGCAAGGCGGAGCTTGTGCATCTTCAAGCTATTGCTGCGTGGCGGTGAAGAAGTCGATCTGGATGGCGTCGCCTGGGCCGTAGTCGTAGATGGTGAATTGGATGTTGCCGTCACCGTCGGTGTCGGGGAAGGCCTTGATCATGTCTGGCTTGGAGATGTTGCCGATGACGTTGATGTCATACAGCCACGCGTTTTTGACGGTGAAGATACGGTCGCCTTTTTCGTTGACGATGCACTTCCCGTAGTAATATTGGCAGGGGCACATGCGCAGCTCGGTCTTGGTGTGGACAGCGCTTTCTGTGCAGTTGCGGACATAGCCTTCGCCGATGCGCGGGTCGAGGTTGAGAGTCAGGACACATTTGCCGCCATCGGTTTCCACCTTCTGGATGATGTAGGAGGCAGAGCTGCCGTATTCGTTGTAGATGCGGATGTGCCGCCCTAGCAGGATGGCATCTTGTGGTGGAAGAGTGTCCAGCGTGATGGTGTTGTGTTTCCAGTCGCAGGAGGCGATTTTGGCGTTGAAAGCAGGTGCGGGGAGGGAGAAGGCGACCTCACCAGCCGTGAGGGTGGTGCCGCGCACCAGGGTGGAGGCGACGCATTTGCCTTCTACATGGCGTGTGAAGCCCACGAGGCCGTCCGAGCTAACGTCGCCTGCGGTGGCCTTGACACCGCCGTTTTTATGGAGGATGAAGGTGTCCGTGAAGCCCTTGCCGTAAATTCGGAGGGCGAACGGCTGCCACTCGGTCGCTGCATCGGTCTTCACATCAAGCTGCTCAATGCGTTCCAGGCAAGGAACCTGCGTGTAGGGATTCATGATGTGGAGGTACTGTCCCTTCAAGCCATTTTCCCCCTTGTATTTGGTGATGAACCAGGGGAGGTCGTAGGCGTTGTTGCCGCCGCCAGGCGGGGTGGCATGCGCCTTGATGGTGGTGGCGCCTGACGGCATGAGCGAAAAGACGCGGTAGCCCGTATGAGGTTGCTTGAAAAACTCCAGGTCGATTTGCAACGGGCCGTCGATGATGGCGGAGGCGGGGTCTTTGATGTAGGAGAGGCATGCCTGGTCCTTGTCTTTTTCAGAAGAGAAATCGCCGTATTTCAGGCCAGCGCCTAGTGCGGTGCCCTCGTAGGGCGTGAAGGGCACGTTGGTTTTCAGGTTGCCTTCCTGCGTATGGAAACTGACCGTGTGCGCGCTGCCCCCTTGGACGCGCTCCAGCGTCAGCACGTATGATTCTTCTGGCGAGATATCCACGAGTATCAGCGTACGCTCACGGTAGTAGTTGTTATTTTGGGCGTCTTTGTAGGCTGATTCCGCCACCGCCACCTGGATGGGGGCGGCGGGCACGAAGGCGGTCAGCGCCCCCTTGTTGAAAATGACGGAGTTGAGACCCGTGATGTGGGTTCCATAGTGGGTGCCCCAGTTGTGCTCCCAGACCCCTGCGTATGACCAGCCGATGGGGTAGCCCAGCTCGGGCGTCAGGTCGCGCATGTTGGCGGCGTATCCCCAGGTGAGCATATCGACATGGGCGTGCTGCACCATGCGCTGATAGCGAAGCCATGCTGCGCGCTGGTTGTTTCCCTTGCCAGAACGCAGGAAAACCATGCCATAGCCATCCTGGAAGTTGGAGGGCGTCTGCACCTGCCAGCCAAGGCGTTTGCCCGCCTCCTCGACTTTGCTTGCCAGTTCCTTGTCTTTGATGTTGACTAAGCCGTTTCCGCTGGGGCCGTAGAGGGCCTGGAGGAAGCGTTCATCGCCCGTGTGCTTATAGGCAGCGATGTAATTTTGTGTGGAGAGAGGATACCCTTGGTATTGGGATAGGATTGAGGGTCTCTTGGCGGCTCCAGTGTCGCCCACCATCGGATAGTGCCGCCCGATGATACCAAAATCCAGCGGTGCATCGAATTGGAGGCGGTACTTCGGGTCGTTGCGCGGGGAGACGAACTTTGGCGGGACAAACTTGTCGGGGAAAAGGGCCGCTACCTTGTCAAGCGTATCGAAAATACGCGTCATATCGTTGATTTGGATGCTGTTGTAGCTTGGCGACTCATGCGCGTGGCCGTGCTTGGAGTACTGGTTGGTGAGGGCGAATCGGATGCCTTTCTCGTTGAGGAGCCAGTCGGCCACATTGAGTGTCTGCTCGGTGCCATACGCCAGGGCGAGGGTGAGGGCTGTGGATTCCTGTTGGGGGTAGTTGCGGGCGATTTTGTTGTCTATAGCAGCCTGGATTGGGACGCGCAGGACGCCCGCGTCGATGAACCGCTTGAAGGCGGTGATGTCCGTGATTTCGGGGTGGTAATGGCTTTGGCAGAAGGCGATGAGTTCCTGGTCGTCGTCCAGTTTATCGAACATGCAGTCCCAGACGAGGGCCATCTTCTCCATGATTGGGGTGTCCCAGTTGGGCTGGATGTAGAGGAAAGTCTCGGGGGTTTTCGTGCTTGTGAGGGCAAGAGGGGAACCGACAGGACCGCGCAGGATACCGTCGCGGTTTGGAATCTTGCGGTGGTTCATGTTGAGCGACATGTCGAGCATGCTCTCCGCATAGCGGAAGAGGGCGATTGCAGCAAGATGTAGAGCCGCTTTGTCGTTGTTGGCAAGGCCGCTGAATGCCGCTTCTTCGAGGCCTGGGATGAACTGCTGCATGTACGCCTTTGTCTGGTGGTAGTAGGCGATGAACGGCCAGCGGCTTGGCTGTCCGTTGGGCATGATGTGTGGCTTGGCAGGTTCGCAGCCGAAGCCGTCATCGGGGAAATCACCAGATGACATGTCGCCGTTGGCCCAGTCGTTGGAGGGGAAGGAGGTCTTGCAGTTGGGGCAGGTCACCTTCCACGGCTTGTTGGAATCCAGTATCCAGGGGTAGAAACCGTTGCGCCCCTTGTAGATGTCGGTGCCGCAGACGGGGCACCCCTTGGTCTTGGCGTCGGGCTCGTTGCCAATGACAATCAGGCAGGTGCGGGCGACCGCTGGCCCGGGTATCAGGTTGAAAACCTGCTCGTCGGAAAGCCCCTTGAAGTGAAAGATGGGTTTCTTCTTGTATTTTCCAAGCTGTTCTGCATATTCATCGTCATTGAGCAGGGTGCGCCTGGTTTTCACGGCCTCCTGGTAGGGGGCGTTCATCGGCCAGATGCGTGGCAGGACGACACTGCCGTATTTGCGCGGCGCATAGACATCGGCCCATGCGATGACCTCCACGTCCATCTCCAGGTGGCCGCCCTTGCCGTCGAAGGTGATTCTCTGGACTCCTGTCTTTTCCGCCGTGAAGTAGAAGCGTTGGTCGCTGTCCTTGTCACGCTGTGCAAAGAGCTTCAGCGCATCCTGCGGGAAAGAGGCCTTCAGCGTGCCAGAGCCCTTCTCCTGACCGATGCAGATGCGGAACCGCTGGCCTGGAAAGACCCACATCGGCTTGTCCAATACCTTCAATTCGGCAGCGGTGGCAAAAGCAGTCAACATAAACAGTAAGGAGAGGATGTGTTTCATGGTATGGTTCCTTTTGGGGGACGGTATTGGGCGTGCAGAAGGGGCGGGCATTCTCTCTGGGGAGGCCATGTGCGCGCGCTGCGCACACCCGAGACAGAGCCCCGTCTGGTGCGCG
>JAFTAC010000542.1 GCA_017458805.1 Victivallales bacterium
GATGCCGATGCCGCAGACCAGCATGGAGACGAAGAGCAGCCAGGCCAGGCGCTCGCCCAGACCCATGAAGCCCTTGCCCGCATCCAATGTGAGGCGTTCCGCGCGCACAAGGGCGTCGTTTTCGGTTCTGCCCCTGGCCAGTTCAACCATGCGCTCGGCGGTCATGCCATTGACGGCTGCCTCTTCCGCGCTGATGCCTTCCAGGACGACAGTCGCACCTTCCTCATCGGTGGCCTGGGCCTTTTGAGCCAAGGCCTCTACTTCCTGCATCTTGGCAAGGTACTTTGTTGCGAACCTCTTGCTTTCCAGATGATTCCACATCATCACGACATTCACGTCGGCGGGAAGGACGTTTGCCTGCTGCGCAAGTAGCTGGCGATAGGGGAACTCGACCTTCTTTTCAGGCTTGGCGGCACCCTCCTTGATGGGGAAGATATGGGTGATGCGGACCTCCATGCTCTTTTCAAGGCGCAGGGTATCCAGCAGTTTTTTCGCTTGGAGGGAAATCTCACCAGCGGTCTTCTCCTGGTCGAAGAGGAAACCAGAGTCGCGGATGACGCCGCCGAAGTCCTTGTCGGCGTCGGCCAGTGCCTGCAACAGTGTGCGTCCATTAAGCTTAGCTGTCGCGGCGGCGATTGCCTGTGCGCGGGAGGCGAGAATCTTGTCGGTGGTCTCTTTGATGACGCCATATTGGGCGATGAGCTTTTCCAGCTCCTCCATCGGCATCTCGAAATGGATGGACTTGATGCGGGAAAGGGCCACCTTGAAGGATTCCATGGCTTCGGGCTTGCTCAGATGTTCAAGAATGCCAAGGCCTTCTGCGCGGTGAATCATGGAACGGCGCTTGGCGTAGTCCAAGTCCTCGAAGAAGTCGATAAGGAAGACCGCTTTCTGGGAAAGCTGCTGGAAGGCGGACATGTCCGCATCCGAAATACCCGCAAACCTCTGGGTCTCCTTGTAGATGTCGCTTGTAGGCTCCGCCTTCGCGATTTCATAGACAATGGACTCGTGGCTTCCAGGCGAACTGAGTTTTGCACTCCAGTCGTAGATTTTGCGGGCGTTCTGGATGCGTTCGCGGGTGTTGGAGGCGATGTTGCGCTTGATGAGGCTCTCCGCCAGGATGTTCATCAGGAACGCGACGGCCAGCGTGATGACCGCCACCGTCACGGAGGCGCGGAAAAGCCTGTATTTGATGCCGTCGATGGTGATTCTGACGGTGCGTTTCATGCTGAGCCAAGGTTGGTCGGCTATGGTGATTGCCTTCATTTTTCGTCCTGTAGTTGTGATGTCACTACATCATTATTGCAAGTACCCCGCGCTGGATTAGCCTTTTCAGGTAATCCGTCACGGCTGTTTTCGCCTCGTGAAAGGTCAGGTTGTATTCCTTGGAGAATATGTCGCATATCTGCTCGACGGTGTGCTCGCCGTCGCAGAGATGCCAGAGCTTGGATCCAAGGCCGTCAAGCTCTATTGTGATCACTGGCTTGTACGGGACAAACCAGCTGATGGGCGGAAACCGATAGCCAGGCTTCTTGTTCCTGACGGAGACGGACACTGCGTCCTCGGTGTCCTTCTCCACAGTCGCCGCCTCGTTGCGCACGGGAGTGGCGGCCAGCATCGAACGCCATTCGGTGTATTGATGAGCGGTGGTTCCCTTCATACCTTCACCTCCAGCTTTTTGCAGCAGGAGAGGGTGGCGAAAGGCCACTCACCCTTGCCTTGGTGGGCGTGCGACGCCACGAAGTAGAGCCGTCCGTCCTCGGGGCAGGTCCATGCTGCTGCACGGATGGTCCGCTGCCCGTGGAGCCAATCGACCAGCACGCTGGGCGAACGCTGTGCCTCCAGCCGCCAGACCTCATGGCCCTCCTCTGTGGCACTCTCCGTGGAGACAACCTTGTACTCCTTGGGGATTTGCGCCTCCAGCCATTGGCGGACATCTGCCTTGAGCCAGTACGAGAGCATCCCGCGCCGCGCAAAGCGCTGCGTCACACGGCGTTTTCGGTTGTTGAAGGTAGCCTCCGCCAGACCAGGGGAAACCACGCAGGAGTCGAAGGAGAGGTCGCTGGCAGTCGTCCAATCCATTCCGAATGAACGCCATTTCTGGCGTCCATCGGGGGCAGGGGACGGTACCTTGACGCTATCGAGGATGCGGCCCTCGAAGGCAGGCGTCGCCCGCTCGCCTTTCGCCCAGATGAAGACGGCCTCCAATATGTAGGCGCGTCCAGGGAAGAAGGCTCCGTAGCGGGAGATGGGCACCCCCTTCTCCAGCCCCGAGGCCCCGAGCCACTGGCCATGGCCTGTTTTCGTGACAGATTCCAGGCCGTCGTTCTGCAGTTTGGCACGGTAGTCGTTGGCCATGCGCTCCATGTCTGGCGGCGCATCAACGCGCATCCAGTCCAGCTCGAAGCGGAACTGGTAGCGGTCTGCGAAGGCGCATCGTCCCGTTTCGGGATTCCGCGAGAACTGAAGCATTTCCCATTCGTCGGGAAGGGAAAGCTCAATTCCATTCCATATCCAATTCTGCAACGTGCTCACCTGTTATCTGTGTATGTCTTGGATTTGGCGATTGCAAAATTTCTCCACTTTACAATCACCTATGCCAACTTTAATATGCTTCGAGGAAAAATCAAGTTGATTCTGTGAAAAAACTTGATTTTAATATGCAATTAGGAATTAGGAATTGGTGGTTAGTCTTAATTTCTAATTTCTAATTCCTAATTCCTAATTTATTCAGGGCTGGGAGGAGTTCGAATGCTTCCCTTTGCCCCAGGTCGAAAAGGATGAAGCCATACGTCCTGGCGGTTCGCGTGGCGTTGATTTGCCGTGCCAGTTCGTCGGCTGACATGCGCATGGGGCCTGTCCCGATGCCTGGCACTAGCATGTTTGGCTGCTGAATCTGGGCAAGTTGTCTGTTCAGCGTGCTGGTGAACTGGCTGGTGGAGCCGTGGTAGCTCATCGGGCAGACAAAGGAGACCCAATGCATTTTGCACCAGGTGCCCCAGTCCTGTCCCACCGTCACCTGGGCCTGCGTCCAGTCGGGATAGACCGCTGCGGAGAGGTAGAGGTTGCTGCGGGCGGAGCATACAGCCTGCGAGATGGTGCCCAGAACCCTGTTGATGGAGGCCTTGCGGAACTCCTGCCAGCGCTGCTGGTAGTCGCCGCCAAGGACGACACCTGGCCACGGGGAGGGCGTGAAGCCAAGGGTCTTCGCAAAGGCATGGCGGCAGTGTTCGCAGAAACAGCTGTCCCGCCCAGGATAGCGGATGCGGTCGAGATGCACTCCCTCTACGACATTCTTTGTGACGAGTTCCGAGGCCATGCGGCTGAGGAGCTGGAGGTTGTCTGGGTTGTTTGGACAGAGCCAGGCAAGCTGCGTTCCCTTGGAGGAGAGCTGGAGACGCCCCTCGCGCGCAAAAGCATGGATGACGCTTTCAGGAGCATCCTCGATGCCCAGGCAGTTCACCCAGGCGTGGACGCGAAGCCCCGTGCGATTCGCGGCGGTGATGCATTCGGGCAGCCCCTCCCCCTGCACCCGCGAGATCATGCGGCTCTCATACGTGGTGAAGTAGGGGCATGCGGAGATGGGGAAGATGGCGTTGAAGCCTGATGCATGGATGGTCTCCAGGGTGCGCTGCCACCCCAGGCCAGGCAGTCCGCCTGGATAGCGGCACCAAAGGGCGCGTAGCTCGTTGGGATTGGCTGCGGCCGCTGTGAGCGTGGTCCGCTTCAGCAGTTCCAGACTTTTGAAGCAGGCTGTGGCGGTTTCGCCATATTGCCGTTGATGGTAGTTGCGCTTGGCTTCGTCCAGCATCTTGTAAGCAGCACCCTTGACGCGCGATGAGGAAAGCGTGATATCGCGTGCGGTGCGATTGAAAAGGGTGGCTGCCGCTGCCTGCTGCGCTTCAGGGACAAAGCCCCCGATGAGTTCCGTGAAGAGGCGTCCGCCATTGATGGGGTCCTGGTTCATATAGACGTGGGTCATCCAGAAGCCACGTGCGGTTTTCACGACGGCTGGCCAGCGTGTCACCTGTCCCGTGCAGTTCCCCCACCAGGCCATAGCGGTGCAACTTGACGGGAGACTCTCCAAGGCGATGAAGCACCCCGACAGCTGCCTGACGGGCTTGCATCCTGGAAGGCGCTGGCTGTCAGGAACGATCTGACCAAGTGCGCCTTGTACGGAACTGGCGTTGGTGTATTTGCCGACGGGGGTGCCGAGTTCCGCCGCCAGCGGTGGAGGAAGCGTGTAGAATAGGCCGACTTTTCCTCCTGCGCGCATATATTGCATGATTGTGTCGCGCTGTTCGGGGGCGATGCTGTCAATGGATGGCACCAGCAGGAAACGGTAGGGGCGCAGGATTGTGAAGGACATGTCGCACTCCTCGATGACAGCGGGATAGAGTCCTGCCAGCACAAGGGCGGAGGAGAGGTTCCGCGCATGGCGCAATGCCTCTGGAAGCGCCTTGCTGTTGTTCGTGTGGGAACAGGAGCCTCGCACGAGTGCTACGCCAGCGTTCTGGCGCACAAATTCAAGGTGCGAAAAATAGAGTTGAAGCTGCCCCACGCCCCCTTTCCAGGCAGCAATGCGCAAGGTAGTGCAGTTGTTCCATGAAGAGACTCCGTTTTCAGGGGAAAAGCTGGCCTTCGGGATGAAAACCGATTCCCACTGCTCGTTGGCTGAAATCTCGAACTGCGCGGACTGCCAGGTGTTCCCCGTCTTGATATAGACGTTGAACTGCGAGACAACGGCGGGGTTGCGGCAGCACACTTCCATGCGCAGCCCAGCAGTCTGCATTAAATTAAGGTTGATGGGGATGTCCCAGACAGTGCGCACCGAACTTGCCGTGGAAAAGACCGTCTTGAGCTCCAGCAATTCGCCGGAGTTGGGCGCGCTGCGAAGAATGGCCTCCGTCGTTTCGCCGTTGTACCTGCAACGGTTCGCCGCCTGGCGCAGATTCAGCTCCTGTGCCCCGCAATAGCAAGCCAGTGCTAATAATATGGTAAGGATAATTCGCATATTTCCATAACGATTCACAATGCTCCATTATTGGCAACCTGTGCTAAGGAGTTGCCAGGCAATAACGTTGACACTGCATAAAGCTTCTGTTCTAGCATGGAGCCTGTGTAATTATCAGCAAATGCGCTTGAACTATCTTCAATTCCAATTATATTTAAAAACACCAATTTGAAACCATCCCCAAAAAACAAGGAGAAGCACGCTATGAAATGTTATCTTTCTTTCATTCTGGCAGGATGCGCCCTGACACTGGCGCAAGTTGCCGGCGCCGGTCCGGCGGAGGACATGCTTGCAAAGGCGGAACTGACCGAGGCGGGGCTGGTCGCCATGGCCGATGCAGCCAAGAACACCCCTGCCGAAGACGCAAAAAAGAAGCCCACCCTTGACCCCGTTGCCTACGAGGCGCTGCTCCTCGCCCACAAGGGCGTGCCCGGCGACCCCAAGAGCTATTACAGGCTTGACTGGAAGGCCCCTGCCGTCAAGGCACTGGCTGCTGTCCAGAGGAAATACAACCTCCCCAGCCATGAAGGCTTTATCGACAGGCTGCTGGTCAATCCCGACCCGAGCGTTCGCGCCAAGGCAGTCACCCTGATGAGGAAGTTCCTCTTGGGCACCAGCTCATCCAGCAAAAACAAGGCCGTTGAATTGCTCAAAACCGAAACCGAGCCCATGGTTCTGGCCGCCATCGTCAGCACCTTCGCGAACGACGGCGGGAAGGTCCCCGAAATCGGGCAGTTCCTTGTCAAATGCCTTGACAACAGCGATCCCGTCATACGCAAGGCTGTCGCGACCTACTCCACTTCAAGCTGGAATTTCAAGACCCCTGGCCTCTCCGAGAAGCTGGCCGGGCTGATTCTCACGGAGAAGGACGCCAATGTCCGCAAGGAGTTTCTGGAGAAATCTGGCTCCCTCGGAAAGGACGTCATCTATGATTCCTACGCCAAAGTGCTGGACGGCGATGAAAGCGCAGAAGTCAAGTCGATGGCTCTGAAGGGCCTCCTGAGGATGTGGTGGAGCTTCCCCCTCTACAACACGTACAACGAGAAGGCTTATCGGAAGACCCTGGCCTACATTCCCACCCTCAAGGACGAGGCCGCCAACAGGAAAATATTCGGCGCCGCCCTGGATGCCCTCGGCCAGAAGTCGAGCAGCGAGCATACGCTGAAGACATACGCGCAGAATGCCCCCTGGTATGTCGCGGCGGATGTCAAGGCCATCTTGCTTCCACTCGTTGAGTACCAGAACATTGACAGTTTCTCTCGTGCAAAACTCTTCAAGGGCATCTACTTCCACGGCGGCACCGCCGACGAGGTAAAGGCCTTCGTCGAGAAGGC
>JAFTAC010000543.1 GCA_017458805.1 Victivallales bacterium
GCTGTCGCAGAGATAGACCTTTTCATCGCCAATGTACTGGAAGAGGGCGCCTTGGGCAGGATACAGGTTGTATGGATTCCCGTTGCCGTTCTTGCTCACGCCGTAGATCCAGCCATCTGCAGACTCTGGTTTGTTGGCACAGAACCAGTTCTTGTTGTCCTGGGAGTACATGGTGTTGCCGATGCCGAACTGCTTGAGGTTGTTGACGCAGGAAATCTGCTGCGCCTTGTCGCGGGCTTTGCTCAGAGTGGGCAGCAGCATCGCCGCCAAAATGGCGATGATGGCAATGACAACCAGAAGTTCAATTAGGGTGAATTGTTTTTTCATCGTTGTTTTTCTCCTTATATTATTGTTGATTATCTGTATTGTGAGTTATTCTCCTCTTTTTGGGGGAATATATTTGTAGTCAATTAGTATTCAGGCAAGAGGTATGGCTTGCTGTCGGCCTGGTTGTAGTTGAATGGGAAGGCCCCCTGCGGATTTGCCCTGTTGGGGATTTTGAAGTTCTGGACATGTCCGTCCAGGTGGAGCGTATTGCATGCATCCAGGTGGCGGCCATTGGGCCAGCCCCAGCCTGTGTCGGTCAGTGTGGCGAACTTGGGATAGAATCTGTTGTACATGCCACCAGTAGGCATGCCGCTTGAGTCGTTCTGCGCCGTGTCGCAGAAAAGTATTTTCAAGCTGTGGGACTTCAGTGCGCTGCGCTTGTAGCTGAAGCCGCGGTTGGAGAGGCACCAGTTGAGACCATACGTGCGGAAGTACCAGGCACCTGAGACCGTCGTGCTCGGGCAAGATAGAACCTTGGTGGAGATGTAGGTGCCATCGACGCCACCGCTGTTGTCAGACGTATAATTGACTCCTGTCATGACTTCTGGCCAGAACGGGCGATGACTTGCGGGCTCAGTTTGATCGGACGGAACGATAAAATCATCGTAGTCGTCGCAGTAGAGGGCGACGCCGATGCCCAGTTGCTTCATGTTGTTGACGCAGGAGATGGCACGGGACTTCTCGCGTGCCTTGCTCAATGCGGGCAGCAGCATGGCGGCCAGGATGGCGATGATGGCAATGACGACCAGGAGCTCAATCAGGGTGAAATGCTTTTTCATTCGTGGGTTCCTTTAGAAGTTATTTCGCAGTTGGGGTATTTACATTACAATATTTCATAATATATTAACTCTACTCACAAAAACAATAAAAGCAAGACGGTTGCACGAAAAAAATAGAATCTCTGCGAAATTTTTATATCGGCATGGCTTGCATGCATCATCAAAACAAGGAACAAACAATGCTGAAGAAAACATGGATTGGCCTGTTGGCTGGCTGTGCCGTCGCGTTTGCGGCGGAGACGAATCTGGTCAAGAACGGGAGCTTCGAGGAGCTGGATGCCAGGGGAGTGCCCAAGGCATGGAACATGCGCATCGATGGTAATGAGAAGGCAGAGGATTCCGTATGGATTTCCACCACGGAAAATGTTCAGGACGGTGAACGGAGCATCATGTACAACAACGAGCCGAAGAAGTACCGCTTTGTCACCCAGACGGTGCCAGCAGAATCTGGCAAGTTCTACCGCTACAGCATCTTGGCGAAGGTCGTTCCCGCCAATGCGGACAAGGAATGCAAGGCCAAGCCCAACATCTTCTTCGAGTTCTATGCCGATGGCAAGTACATGGGCGGCGAATACGGCTCCACGATTGTTGACTTGAACACGGACTGGGTCAAGGTGACGGGCAAGGCGACTGTCCCGCCTGGCGTGAAGAGCGTCACCCTTGGCTTCCGCGTCACCCCGAACGGCACTGGCGACGCCAAGGTGTGGTTTGACAAGTGCGAACTGGTCGAGGCCGTCGCCGACGTCTTCACGGGCGGGCTGGCGACAGACCACTACCGCGACCAGGCCGCTGGCGGCAAGGTCACGGTCTATTGCGGACGCGGCCAGGGGAAAACCCCGTTCCCCGAGGCCACCTTCAAAGCCTCTTGCCTGCAAGTCATTGCTGGCGATAAGGTTGTCTTGACGGTGCCTGCCGATAAGGTGCTCTCCGACAGGCTTGTCTATGCCTTTGATTCCGACAAGCTGGCCGTCGGCAAATACACCATGCGTGTCGTGGTCACTGCGCCAGATGGCAAGGTCCATGCGCAGGACGGCGCCTTCACGAAGCTGGCGGCTGAGCCCCACTACAAGACCACCATCGACACGCACCGTCGCATGATTGTGGATGGCAAGCCATTCTTCCCGCTAGGGATGTACATGAGCTCCATTGTCCCGAAGGACATGGAACTCTATCTGGACAGCAAGTTCAACTGCGTGATGCCCTACACACCGCCGAAGGACAAGGCGCTTATGGATTACCTGCAAGAGCACAACATCCGCATCTTCTACTCCATCAAGGACTCTGTCAGCACCAGAAAGCACGATGCAGCTGCCACGAAGGAGTTGCAGGCGAAAGGGCTTGCACGGCTGAAGGAGTGGACGGACCACCCTGCCGTGGCCGCCTGGTACATCAACGACGAGCTGGCGGAGGAGTTTGTGGGCGATGCAATCCAGTACCGCCAGGCATGCGAAGAGCTGGACCCCGACCACCCCACCTGGACGGTGCTCTGCCGTCCCTCCGAATTCCGTGCCTTCCTGAATGGCTCCGACATCCTTGGGGGCGACCCCTACCCAATTCCGAACAGCAAGCCGCAGCTGGCCTATCGTTGGACAAGGCTTATGGACGATGCCGTCATGGGCGCAAAGATGGTGCTCATGGTGCCGCAGGCCTTCTGCTGGGGGTACTACTGGGTGAGGTATGGCTATCCGATTGAAAAGTGCAGAAACTGCCGCCGTCCCTCCTACGAGGAGATGGATGCCATGTCCTGGATGTGCATCGCGGGCGGTGCAAACGGTCTTATCTACTACTCCTACACGGACTTGCAGAGGCGTGACAAGGAAGGTGTCCTGCCGCGCATCCCGATGGACGAGCACTTCGGCGAACTGAAGAAGATTTCGGAACGCATCATGTCGCACGAGCAGGTGCTCCTGTCCATCGAGGAACCTGCGAAATACACCGTTGCCAGCAACACGGAGAAGCTGGTTGCCCTGCGCCCCTACGCACTGAACGGAACTACCTGGATACTTGCCGTGAACACATCCGATGAAAAGCCTGCCACTGTCACGTTGGAGTTTGAAAAGGCCATGGCCTTGGAGGGACTCACACTCAGCGAGGCAGACGTGAAGGTGAACGGAAAGCAGGTTAATGCCACCCTCAAGCCACTCGAAACCGTCTTCATCAAGCTGAAATAATCTCTTGCCCCACGGAGCGCCCCTTGCCAGAACTACCGCAAAAACTCCTTGCAAGCTCATCCCAGAAGCTCTTTGCCTGGAATGGGATAGCCTTTTTGACGCCCGCCTCCTGGGAGCTTGCGTTGACGGAACTGAGCAAGGGGCTTAACCGAATCGTTCTGGAGGACGACTATGCCCCGCGCCTGGAACTCGACTGGCTGGAGCCGAAGGAGGCCCTCAGTGCGGAGAAGGTGCATGCGCGTTGCCAGAAGCAGGCGCGGGAACTGACGGAAGCCGCCCTGAAGGTGACGGCGATACCCGAACTGCCATCCGAATGGACTGCCCACGAATACCGCATGGCGGATGGACGGGTGCTTGTCGTCGGCTACCGCGTCCCCAACACGCCCCAGGAGCCCTTTCCTTTCTTTCAAGTTCACTTTGACGCAGGTTCCAAGGAGATACCCTCCCTCTGCTTCCGCCAGATTGCCAATTCCTTCAGTTGGTTTTCAGAAGGGGTGGCTCCGTGGTCGTTCTACGATGTTGCCTTCTATGCGCCGCGTGAACTACGGTTGAGTGCCACGTCGCTTCAGGCAGGCCGCAAGACGCTTATCTTCGAGTGGCGGCTACGCCGACTTTTCATTACCTTCATCTCACTGGCGGACATGGCTTTGCGCGAAAAGACGCTTGCCGAATACACCGCTGATTTCTTGAACGCTACGAAACTTTTTCCCGTGCCTGCCTGGCGTCCTGACGGCGATACCGATGTTGCCTATAGCCGCAAGAAACGCTATTTTATCGGGCAGTTCGAGGAGATAGGGCGGTTTTGCTTCCGCTACAAGGCTGCTTGCCAGCTTCTAGCCGAGAAGAACCAAATCGCCATACAGATGGCACAGTAC
>JAFTAC010000544.1 GCA_017458805.1 Victivallales bacterium
CCTAACCCCTAATCCCTAACCACTAACCCCTAACCACTAACCACTAACCACTAACCACTTAAAAATGCGTCTGCCAGCCGATATTTTTCTTGCTCTGCGTTACCTGCGTCCCAAAAGGACGTTTGTTTCTGTCATAACATTGCTATCCATCCTGGGGCCAGTGCTCGGGGTGGCGGTGCTGCTGATTGTGACGGGGGTGATGTCGGGGTTTGACCGCGACATACGGCAGGGCATCATGGACTTGCAGGCGCACATCCAGATCTACCCGATGTTGAGGAAGGTCTTTGCGACGCCTGAGCCGATGCTTGCGAAATTGAAGGAACTGGATGTGGCGGCGTCGCCCCTGATAGAAGGGGCGGTGCTGGTGCAGGTTCATGAGAACATCGCACCAAAGGTCGTGCGTGGCGTTTCTCCCGAGACGGAGCATCTGGTCTCCACCATCGACAAGTGCATCCTCTTCGGAACGCATGAGCTGAAGGAGGGGGAGGCGCTGGTGGGCGACCGCATGGCTGCTTCGATGGGGCTGCATTTGGGGAGCATGATACTGCTTCATTCGCCTGCACGTCTGACGCAGAACGTGAAGTGGAAGGATGACGGGACCGTTGATGTCTCCGCTCCCGACGAGGTTTATCTGCCTGAACAGGTTAAGATTGTGGGCATCTACAGCATGGGTGTCGCCGACTTTGACGACAACATCATCTTCATGCACATCGACCAGGCGGCGGACTTGTACGGCTACGAATGGGGAAATGCCACCAGCATCCAGTGCAAGGTGAAGGAACCTCTGAACATGGGGGATTTGCCAGACCGCATTGCCAATGCGTTGGGCGAGGTTCAGGTTGTCACATGGCAGGAGCGCAATCGTCTGCTTTTTGGAACGCTGCGTGTAGAGAAGAACCTGATGATGTTTCTGATGGCGTTCATCGTGCTGGTGGCCTCCTTCAGCATCGCCTCGACCCTGATAACGGTCGTGGTGCAGAAGACACGTGAGATAGGCGTGATGAAGGCAGTGGGCATGTCCTCGCGCATGATAGCGCGGGTCTTTCTGTTCCAGGGGACGATCATCGGTGTCATCGGCACCACGATTGGCACCTGTTTAGGGCTTCTGGTCATCGTTTTTCGTGAGAACATCGCGGACTTTCTGAGCTGGATCATGGGGCACGACGTTTTTCCCGCTGAACTCTACCACCTGCGCAAGATACCTGCCTTCCTTACGCCTGGCGACCTGATTCTCATTGTCAGCATGTCATTGGCAATCTGCATATTCGCGACAATCGTGCCCGCCATCTATGCCTCGTGCAAGAAGCCGGCGAAGGCACTTCAGGAGGACAACTGATGGTGGAAAACGGAACACTCTACAGTTTGGAAGGCGTCTCCAAGCACTTCAAGATGACCAATGGATACGTGGAGGTACTCCACGACTTGAACCTGAAAATCGAAGGCGGAAAATGGGTGGCCCTCGTGGGACGTTCTGGCTGCGGAAAGACCACCTTGCTGCATCTGCTGGGCGGTCTGGACAGGCCTACGGCAGGGAAGCTTCTGCTTGACGGCGAGGATTTGGCGACCATGTCGCAGTCCAAACTGACGGCACTGCGGCTGAAGCGCATCGGCTTCATCTTCCAGTCCTACCATCTTTTCCCTGAACTAAGCGCATTGGAAAACGCGGTTCTGCCTGCGCTTCACTGGGGGATGGACCGCGATGGCGCGGAACAGCGAGCAAAAGAATGGCTGGAGCAGTTCGGCCTCGGCAAGCGCCTGCAGCATAGACCGATGGAGCTGTCGGGCGGCGAGCAGCAGCGCGTCGCCATTGCGCGCGCGCTCATCAACGATCCTGACATCATCCTCGCCGACGAGCCGACGGGCAACCTCGACAAGGCTGCAGCCGAGGACATCATGACCATCATCAACGACATTCGCCAGAAGACGGGCAAGACCCTCATCATGGTCACCCATGATTTGGAGCTCGCGAAAAAGGCTGACAGGATTATAAATCTTAAAAAATAGCTTCTAGAGGTTCTAGAGCTTCTAGAGCTTCTAGAGCTTCTAGAGGTTCTAGAGGTTCTAGAGGTTCTAGAGGTTCTAGAGGTTCTAGAGGTTCTAGAGGTTCTAGAGGTCCTAGAGATTAACCAGGAGACAAGAAATGAAACGAATGCTTTTGATTCTGTTTGTGTTGACCTGTGCGGTGATTGCACAGGAGACCGCCAAGTGTACCTGCCCTGGTTGCGGCCTGAACCCCGTCGATTACGCAAAACTGGGGGCGGCGAACCGCTTCAACCCGAAGGACGCGGAGATTGCGGACGGTGTCTATATGACCAAAGGAACTTACGGGAAGAACCCCATCTACTGTGTCAGCGGCTATATGGACATTTCGGATGCGCCAGCGGGGAGCCTGCTCAAGTCCAACATCGGAATCCGCTTCATGACCTTCTTCGACAAGGACAAGAAGTATCTCAGCTTTGTCGAGAACCAGAACCCTGCGGAGATACCGCAAGGCGCGGCGTTTGCCCGCCAGAGCTTCACCAAAAACTTGACAGAACGGCTGGACGTGCGCGTCGTCCCGCCGAAACCCGTGGTTAATAACGAAGGAGGAAAAATGGGATTTGTCAATGACATCTGCATGCCGTCCGTGCTTTACATGCTTTCCGATACGCAGAACGACATCTTCGTGCAGCCGATGCTGAAACGGTGGCGCCCCTACGACGACTATGTGCGCTTCTCACTTGACAAGGGAGGACAGTTCATGCGCAATCTCTCCAGTGTCGCCAGCATCACGGAACCCGTCGATGGCAGCACACTGACCACCACGCTCATCAATGGCGACGAGTTCGAGACAGTCAAGACGCTGAAGAGCCGCATTGTCGTCGGCAAGAAGGGAACAGGCGAGGGGACGGTGACCGTGCAGGTCATTGGTGACAGCCTGACCCACGGCGGCTTTTTCCGCCATGCCCTGCTGGAAGCGGGCTTCGTGCCAGGCATCAAAATGATTGGTCTGCGCCGCTGCGCTGATGGGCAATATGACGAGGGGCGCGGTGGTTGGCGCCTCGACTCCTATTTCACCGTGCCCAGGACAGCCATGGGCTCCTACCATGGCTTCATGCAGCCAGAAGGCGACATCCGCTACTATGGCAACCGCGCCTTCTGGAAAACCTGCTGGACGGTTTTCCGCAAGACGGCTCCCAAGGGGTTCCAGCCAGGCTACAATTGTGGACGTTTCGATGACGTCCTGCCCCGCTTCGACGAGGCGACTGGCACGCTCCTCAACCCAAAGGCGGGCGATTTGCAGATGGACGAGGAGAACAAGACTCTCGTGCTTTTCGACGGCAACGCCTGGGTGCCCAAGCAGAACGAGGAGTTCAAATGGGTCTTCGACTATCCCAAGTACCTCGAAATGTGGAACCTGGAGGCCCCTGAGTTCCTCTTTGTCAACCTTGGTATCAACGACTTCTGCAACCATCTGGAGGCCGATTTCGAGCCGTGGAAGAAGATGATTACAACGATGAAGGAATCCTACCTGAAGGCGCGTCCTGATGGCAAGTTCGCCATCTGCCTTCCCTGCACGACGCTTGGTTCCATCGACAATCAGGCGGGCACCTTCATTCCCAAGCAGAACGCCGCCATGTGGCGCTTCCGCAAGTGGCTCATCGACACCTTCGACAAGCGCGAGAAGGACGGTTTCTACCTCGTCGATACCAGCATCACCTGCGACAACGAGAATGGCTTCAACCTCGTCACGAAAGGCGATGCCCTTGTGCCATTCCCTGGCTACAAGGGCGATGTCCGCCTGAAAATCCAGACGGGCAACCCGCACCCATACCCCGCCTATCCCTTTATGGCCACGCCCCTTGCCGCTTTCATACAAGCGCTGAGAAAGTAGACCGCTGGGGTTGCTGGGGCCGCAGGTGGCTTCCCGCGCCGCTGCGCTGGCGCGGGAAGCCCTCCAAAGCGGGACGCGCGCTCTAAAGGAGCGCACTGTCAGGACGATTGTGCGAGCTACTATTTAAGGAGAATATGGCGAAAAACTCTTTTTTCATTTGACAAGAGCCTTCTTAAATGTATAGTAATAGTGAGCATTTAACAAGGAGGTTTATCTATGGAGGCTAGTGTACTTGATCTCAGGAAAAGGATGCATGAAGTCATGTCTGCAATTAATCGGCATGAACGTGTAACCCTGACATACCGCGGTCGTCGCAGGGCAATCATTATTCCCTTTGCGGAAGAGAATATTTCCAGGCCCAAAGTCGAGGAGCTTCCTGCGTTTGGAATGTGGTCAGGCCGTGATGATATGGCTGACCCCGTTGCCTTTGTCGAGCAAATCCGAAAGCCGAGGAAGTTCTGATGCTTTTTGACACCGATGTACTGATCTGGGCTCTTCGTGGTTCTCTGAAGGCGGCAAAAGAAATCAACGAGGACTCCAATCGTTTTATTTCGGCTGTCAGCTATATGGAATTGATGCAAGGGGCCCGAAACAAACGGGAACAGACCTTGATCAAACGTTTTTTGAGCCAATTGGGGTTTATTGTCCTGCCCATTACCGAGGCGGTTTCGCATCGAGCCACTATTTTTATCGAAGAGAATGCGTTGAAATCAGGCATGCAGCTTGCCGATGCGCTTGTGTTTGCCACAGCCTGTGAGAATTCGCTCACATTATGCAGTGCGAACAAGAAGCATTTTGACGGCTTGGATTCCCTTGACGCCAAGGTGTTTGTGCCGGACAATTGACAAATGGGGTTTAATCTGGATACAAGCCGATGACATACTACGGCAACATACGCGAAGAGGAGCTGAAGCTGAAGGTTGGGGAGGAGTTTTTCGCCGCCTACGACAGGACGGCCATCCTCGGCAACGTCGATTTCTGCATCGCCGCCAGGACGACGGCTGCGGCGGGGCAGCTCACCTTCGACTACGACCGCGAGAGCTTCCTCTGGGCGGAGAGCAAGCGCGGCACGGTGGAGCTTCTGGACGCATTTGTGCAGCTCATCCTCACCATCGGCAAGGCGCGCACTTTCGACCGCTATCTGCCGCCCGCCTTCCTCGGGGCCTTCGACGCGGAGAAGATCGGCTTCGTGCCCTACAGCGCCGTCATCGACGTCTTCTACCAGAACGACTTCAACTGGAACGTCACGCCCTCCGACCACACGACCAAGGAGTTCCAGCAGCTCAGGGAGCTTGTCGAGAGGAGCTTCAAGCAGGGGAGCTACGTCTATCACTACGCGACGGAGGCGAAGGAGCTGTCCGCGTTCATCAAGGCGAACTTCAAGAGCAACCGTCAGGACGTCAGCTGCATTCGGGTCACCCAGAACAACTTCGTCTCCATCTACCTCAAATGGCGAAGCGCCGTCATGCCCACCATCGCCATCAACTGGGAGCACGCCAAAAGGCAGGGCATCCTGGATGCCGACTTCTACCTGGCGGACCTCCTCTCCGAACACGACCTCACCCTGAAGGACAAGCTGAACGTCGTCCTTCGCAAGATGCGTTATGAAGTGAACCGGCGCATCGACGAGATGGGGCTCTTCGCCAGCTCCGCAGCGGAATTCACCGACGAGCAGGCGAAGCACACCGAATTCTGGCACCACTACATCCGTCCGCCGAAGCGCGACTACTGGGACTACATCATTGAGCGGCGTGACCTGCTCATCCCGCAGGACGTGCGCGAGCGGAAGGGCAGCTTCTTCACGCCGTCCGTCTGGGTGGCCAAGGCGCAGGAGTACCTGGCCGCCGCGCTTGGCGAGAACTGGCAGGAGGAGTACTATGTGTGGGATTGCTGCGCGGGCACGGGCAACCTGGAGGCGGGCCTTGTCAACAAGTACCGCATCTGGGCCTCGACACTCGACAAGTCCGACGTGGATGTGATGCTTGACCGCATCGCCAACGGCGCCAACCTCCTCCCCTCCCACGTCTTCCAGTTCGATTTCCTCAACGGCGACTTCAACGACATCCCCGATGGTCTCAAGGCCATCATCAACGACCCCGAAAAACGACGCAAACTCGTCATCTTCATCAACCCGCCGTATGCGGAGGCGGCAACCACAAGGACAAAAAGCGGGACAGGGGAAAACAAGCCAGGAGTTGCGGCGCATTCGCTCAATAGAAAATACAAGCCTCGTATCGGGGCTGCTGTTAACGAGCTTTTCGCGCTTTTCCTTATGCGCATTCACGAGGAAATTTCAGGATGTGTCCTCGCACAGTTCTCAACACTTAAGCACCTAAGTGCTCCGAATTTCCAGGCGTTTCGTGATGCGTTTTGCGGGACATTGGAAAAGTGTTTTGTTGTTCCTGCTGATACTTTCGACAATGTAAAAGGGCAATTCCCCATTGGCTTCTTTATATGGAGCTGGCGTGATGAGACGAAAGGGACGGAGGGGACGGAGGGGACAAACGCTGACGGAAAACAAGAGGGCGTGTCTCATCCCATGTTCAATTCGTCCCATGTGTCTCATAAGTCTCATAAGTCCCAAATTCCAGTACCAGCTACAGCATTTTCATCAGCAATAGCAGATGCTTACGACAACAAAGACATTTTCATCGGCAGGAAAACAATCTACGCCGTTTCACGTGATCGAGTGATAAATACCTGGCTTCATGGCTTCTTTGAGCAGAATAATGAGCCAATTGGATGGCTTCGCTTTGTTCCAAATGATTTTCAAAACAACAATGGTGTTTTTATTACGTTGAAGCCAAATGAAAGCGATGTCCGCGAATCGCGTGTTGCCGCAATCACAAGACGCAACTTCTTCATAATCGCCATTTACAATGCGGTTCGCCATTGCATCGAGCACACCTGGCTGAACGACCGTGACCAGTACTTGTGGCCGAATGACGGCTGGAAGAGTGACAGAGAGTTCCAGACGGACTGCCTCTGTTACACGATTTTCAGCCGCAGCAACAACATCAAGAGCGCGGATGGCGTGAACCACTGGATACCCTTTTCGGAGGAGGAGGTCGAGGCGCAGGACGCCTACGAATCCCACTTCCTGCTGGACTACATAGCGGGGCGTTGGCGGCCTGAGGAGTCCGAGCCAGGCAATGCCCAGCTGGAGCTTCTGCCGATGGTAGCGGAGGAGACGGCGGACTATACGGCACCCATCGTCTTCTCACCTGAGGCGCAGGCGGTCTTTGACGCAGCCCGTCCGATATGGCGTTACTACCACAGCCAGCCGGATGCCAACCCAAACGCCAGCTTCTACGAAATCCGCGAGCACTTCCAGGGGCGCAACAGTCGTGGCACCATGAACGCCGACAGCCCCGACGCCACCTACACCGCCCTCCTTGACGCCTTCAAAGCCGCATATAAAGCCCTTTCGGACAAGATTGAGCCCAAAATCTACGCATACGGATTTCTGCTTGGGTAATGCAGTAGAGCGCATGGGATTCTCCAGATTATGGGCAATCCACGCCATAGGGCCGCATGATTGGGGGCAGGGACCCACGGAGCATGACAGCTATTGTTTTTTGGGGGTCTGTTCCCTAAGATGGTCGTTTAGCGTAGGCCGCGTAGCGGCCAGCGCACGGAGTGCGCGACAACCGTAGCATTGGGAATGCTGCCCCCCAGGTCTTCGCGCCCGTAGGGCGCAACAAAAAAGCTGCCATAACCTACCCTCTAGAGGAACAGAGCGTTATATTTTTGTGCGGAAATTGTTGATGAAAAACGATGCATGTTTTAGTTGCGCCCTAACGGGCGCGGAATCTAAATGGGGGCATCCCCCAATGCTGCGCGCCCCTGCGGGCGCGAGCATTGGGCTACGATTGTCGCGCACTTCGTGCGCTGGCCGCTAACGCGGCCCCAGCTCCATTTTCATTGTTGTCATCAACAAATTTCACACATTAAATCTTTTTTGAAACCACAGAACACACAGAAATACACAGAATAAACAGAAACGAACTGCCGCTTAAAAAGCGGCAGTTCGCAGGGATTTATGGAAAATAAAAAGTTCGCGTTCAGCCGCGCACGCGGCTGAGCGCTTCTGTGTATTTCTGTGTATTCTGTGGTAAAAAAACGACCCTCCTGGGGAACATAGCGTTGGAGATTTGAAGCCATGAAACAGATACTCTTCTTTTGTTTGACATTGACAGCACTACTTGCGGGAGCTTCTCATCATATTTCCATCCCAGAAGTCGGCGTGCCTCCGCAGCTGGATGGCGAAGACGCAGATGGGTGCTGGAAGCATGCGGCGGTGGTTTTTGGACTGGTTGACAGCAAGACGCATGCTCCTGCGGAAGAGGCAACCGTCATGAGGCTCGTCAAATCTGGAGACGCGCTTTATGGTTTTGTCTATTGCGAGCAGAAAGACGCCGAAAAGCTTGCCATACGGGGAAAACGGGAGAATTGGGAGGTAAACCCCATAGGCAGCGTGGAACTCTTTTTCACCAATGACTCGTCGGTTTTCCAGTTTATCCTGGATTATTCGAATGAGGTTTTTGAGCAGGAGCTTCTTCCTGATCTTGTCTTGGGAACCCGTCCAGGGAAAACGCTGACCAGCGGGATGCGCGTCCGCTCCAAGGTCCATTCAGACAGTTGGACGGTGGAGTTTGCGCTTCCATTGAACGCCTTGCAACTCAAAGGCGATTCGTTCGGTTTGAATGTGGTGCGGAACAATGTGGCGGCAAAAGAGACAAGCGCCTGGATGCTGCTGCGCAAACCTCGCTTCAGACAATGGGCGGCGCAGTATGAGCATTTCCCCAAAGCTGTTTTTTGCAAAGAAGGTGATAGATTGTTCACGGTGTCGGGCAGCAGGGTGACTGCCGCACACGACTTGGAAAACACGCTTGCGGACGGCAGAACGGCGACTATCAAGGAGGGTACGCCCCTGGCGATTGAGCCAGAAAGGGCGTTCAGCTTGAATCTCGTCAAGGACGGCCAGAGCGTTTACCGTTTCGACTATAATCCGCCGGAACAGGTCACGCTGTCATTGGGCGACAATGAAATAACCTGGCCAGTTCTCCATTTCAGCCCCTTCATGCCCTGCCAGATTACATGGCAGAGCAACCACTCCTTTTCAGCGGAGGCTAATGCCAAGGATATCGGACGTGTTCACAACGATTTTGAGATTGTCTTTGATGTTCCCGAAGGGATGGAGGTGCTGAATGGCCTTCAGCAGCCGCAAACGACGCCTGGGCGAAGGGTTTTCGTCCAGAAACTCTCATCGCTCAGCCGAACAAAGTTCAAAAACAGATTTCAGACGCTGTTTGGCTGCACTCTGAAGCCAGGCACGAAGGAGGTTTTGCGTTATCAGGTGCGGTGGCCAGAGGGCAAGACGACAGTTCACGAGATTCCCATTGCCAGCGTGGAGGTGCGTCCAGCTGAACCGCCAAAGAAAGTCATCGTCGGATTCTACGGAACGCGGGATTCGTGGACAGAGGAACTTCGGAAAGTCGGGGTCAATTTGATGTGCAGCCCCTATTATCGCCATGACGAAAAAGAACTCAAGGATCTTCTGCGCCTTAAGGAGAAAGGGTTCAAGATAGCCTACAGTTCAACGCAGGACATCCCCTTTGGCTCTGGAGTCTTCTTCAGTAAATGGACAGAAAACGACCGCTCTACTCGCACCATCGATATCAATGGGCGAGAGGTCATCAACCCAAAGAGCAAGAAATACCAGATTTCACCTTCGTATCGCGGCAAGCTGTTTCAAGATGGACTGGCGGCGACCCGTGAATACTGCCAGAAAGCTGGCTTCCAATATTACATCTTTGACACAGAGGACCATTTTCAGGGGGCAGGTCAGCTGGGGGATTTTTCCGAGCGGACGCTTCAGTGGTTTGAACGCTGGTTCAAGGAAAAACAACCTGGAAAAGAGTTTGTTTCGCCACTGGTTTTCGAGCGCGATGCTACCAGATACCCTGATTATCATCAAATGTGGTTTGATTTCAAATGCGAGATTTGGGCGGATTTCTTTCAGAAAATTAAAGAGAACATGAATACGACTGGGGAGGCGCGATTCATCGACTACGGGATGCGACAGGTGGATGAAGAAACCTGCCATCAGCGGTTGACCGACTATCACTGGCTTCAGGTTTTCGATGGCGGCATTGGAGGCGCTTGGTACAGTAGCGTGGATCTCTCCGCCAGAAAATGGGGCAAGGTTTATGATGAGATGCGTCACAAGTGGAGTGTTGACCCCATCAAGGCTGTCTGGATTTGCCCATCGCGCTTGGTGGCCTCTCATTCCGCCACCATTGCACCGCCCGTCAAGGATGAAATGAAATGCAAGTTCTTTGAGGCCATGACGTTGGGTGCAAGAAGTTATATCATCTTTTCACAAATCTATATGGATATGGATTCTGTGCGCCAGCTTGCCGATGCGATGCGTGTGCTGAGCCAATGCGAGGATGTGGTTTACTACGGAAAACGAATCGAGACCATCACGACCGATGTTCCTTATTGGCCGGAACTCAGCGATTATTTCAAGCTTCGTCAGTTGACTGTTTGGGAAAAACAGCCCAGAGTTTTGGTCAAGGGGCTGGAGCATGAAAACAAGGCGCTGATTACGGTGTCGGAATACCGTGAGCAGGTTACACGCGAAGTGAGGGTTTTCTATGCCTTCAAAAACGACAGCATGGTCAAGGACCTTGAGACTGGCGCCATCGTCGCATCACCTAAAGCGGGCGATGAATCATTCGCGGTCACCCTTGACGACGAACATTGCTGCCGAATCTTCTTGGTGGCGTCTGTTCACAATTGACAATTATCTCAAGTGATTGTGCTTGAGAAACAATCACTCTATTCCAAGGTGTCCGCAATGTATCTGTTTGCTTGTTCCTGACTCAAATGGTAGATAGTCATAAGCTGTCGGCAAATCTCCTCTTTGGAAATCCCAACAGAATCCAATGCCTTGACGCTTCCAACAATCCCCTGTGCAATCCCCTGTGCAATCCCCTGCTCAATCCCCTGCTCAATCCCCATTTTCATTCCGAGTTTTAGCCCCTGTTCCTTTCCCTTTTTGGTGGCACGCCTTTGGGCGCGCCTTTCCCCGATTTTGATGCCCTCTTTCTTTCCCTCTGCAATGCACCATTCACTCAATGAAATCGTTTGGCTTGTCATATTCACAGTCTCCTCTTTCTCTGGTAGTTTGATATTCCAATTGCATAGTGCTCTTATCAGGCAAGCAGCATGATAGTTCACATCTTGGAAGATGCTCTTCTCATGAATGATTTGAAGCAGTCGCTTCTTGTTGGACATATACTTGGCAGTGTAGAGAACGGCCGCAAGGTCGCTCTGGAACCTCTCTATCTTCTCATCCGACAACCTGCAAGGCTCCAGCAGGTTCATGGTGTACTGTGGTAGCCGGGCACGGAACTTCTCGAAGGGAGGCGGAATCCGAAACAGTCCGCAGACGCTTCGAAGCTTCGCTGGCCATCGCTTGGCCGACAGATAGACCACCAGGGTGAAGATTGGCTCGATGCGGTCATCTTCATGGAGTTTCGAGAGGAAGCACTCCCCCGAAAGTGCATTGCCGCTCTGTTTGTTTCTCTCCCTCAAATCATCGAGGCGAGCCATGATGTTGATGGCGTCGTAGAGCATGGTCCTGCCGGACATTGAAATGTCAAGGTAGGACTGTCCCTCGGCTGCCAGCAGGAGGTAGGTGGTCTGCTGCCCCTGCTTGCAGACGCCTTTTTTGAGAACGTCACGCTGCCGCTTCTCCGATATGCTCGGGTTATCCGCATTGATGTGAATCTCATCGGTGTTCAAGTCTGTCAGCGTCTCACCATGAACCAGAGCTTCGCCGTCGAACATGGCATTGTTGAACAGGCTTGCGAAAACCTCGGGGAGGGCACGAAACTTCTTAAAGCAGGCGTCGATGGTGTCCATTCAAGTGCTCCTTTGCTGTCTTGGGGAGCTCCTGAAGAAGGAACTGAGGAAAAAAACAGTTCCCAAACAACAATATAAGAGCTTTTCCCAAAATTTCAAACTGTTTTCTCTTTATTCATATTCTAATCTAAAATTGCTTTTTGTCAAGTCAAAAAGAGTTTTATTAATATTTTCCTTTGACTTTATTGACTGATTTTGAATAAGAAACTTTTGGATTTTGTATTTGAATTTGAAGTTGCTTATATTGCCTTTCATGATGGCGGTCATGAGTGTTTTCAAGTTGTGCCGTCCCCATAGAATCAGCCAGAAGAAATGGAAATGGCGATTGATAGCATCGAGTTCTTCGGTTTTCGTGAAAGAACGACAGGAAAGATTTTTCGATTTTTGTGAAAATTCAGCATTATAGATTCTCCATTTTTGTGAAAAATCATTATTTAAGATTCTCAAATTTTGTGAATATGAGTTGAAAAATGGGAAGTTTTGGATATATTGATGATAATGCTTAAGGATTGAGGAGTGTTATCATGCGCAGGAAAATATACGACAAGTTAGTTGAATGGAAACAGCGCTCCAAGGGGACGACGGCCTTGTTGATAGAGGGAGCGCGGCGTGTCGGAAAAAGCTGGATCGTGGAGGAGTTTGCGAAAAGGGAATATGCGGATTATCTTCTGATTGACTTCAGCGTGGCGAATGATGCGGTACGTGACATTTTCACGTATGACTTGATGAATCTCGACCAGTTTTTCCGCAAGCTGTTTGCGTTTTACACGAAGAGTCTCCCCGTGGGCAAATCGCTGATCATCTTTGACGAAGTTCAGTTGTTTCCAAGAGCCCGCGAAGCGATTAAGCATCTGGTTGCGGATGGGCGTTACCATTATATTGAGACGGGTTGGTTGTTGACGCTGAAAGAGAACGAGATATTGCTGCCTTCGGAGGAAGAGTCGCTTGTCATGTACCCAATGGATTTCGAGGAGTACCTATGGAGCCTTGGCGAGGAAAGTCTGATGGATTATATCCGCAGTTGCTTTCAGGAAATGCGTCCCATGGGGGCACTGCTGCATCGCAAGGCGATGGATGCCATTCGTTCCTATATGGTTATAGGCGGCATGCCGCAGGTCATCTCAAAGTATTTGCGGAATAATGACTTGCGGGAGGCCGATTTGGAGAAGAGGATGATTCTTAAGCTGTATCGGGACGATGTGGCGAAGCATGCGGGGAAATATGCCTTGAAAGTGTCGGGCATATTTGATGACATCCCTGCGCAATTGAAGAATCTGAACAAGGTGTTTCATCTTTCCTCCATGAAGAAGAATGCGCGAATGCGTGACTATGAAGATGCGTTTTTCTGGCTGGATGACGCTCGGATCGTCAATCTCTGCTTCAATTCGACGGAGCCGAATGTGGGGCTTCGCATGAATCGTGACAGAACGCTTCTGAAATGCTACCTGGGGGATACGGGCTTGTTGCTTAGCCTTGCCTTCGATGAGAATGAGCTGAATGTCCAGGAGATACATAAGCGGATTATCTTTGAGAGCATTGAGATAAACGAGGGTATGCTTTTGGAGAATCTGGTTGCCCAGATGCTGGTTGCTAGCGGACACAAACTTTACTTTTTCACACAATCCAGCCGTGAAACTAGCGACGAGAACATGGAAATTGATTTCCTCATCAGCAAGGGAACCATTGGCAGACGGAAAAACATTTCTCCAATTGAAGTCAAATCAGCAAAGCAGTATTCCACGGTTTCTCTGGATAAGTTTCAAGGCAAGTACACCCAATATGTCGGTCGGGCTTTCATTATCCACCCAAAAGACCTCCAGGTTGAGACGAACGTCACGCGAGTTCCAATTTATATGACGCCACTGCTGTAAAAAAATAGCATCTGGTCAGTTGGAATTTCGCAAGGGGGTATTACAGTATTGGGGGAGGAGGTAAAGATAGTTTTTTATGTTTTTGGCTGTTTTTTCTCACTTATCATCATAACCCCAAAAGGAGCAGAAAGATGGAACCAATCAAAGTTGGTATTGTCGGATTTGGCCGCAGTGGATGCAACATTCACGCGAACGGGATTGCGCGCATGAGGGACATGTTTGATGTCGTTGCCATCGCGGACTTCATCCCCGAGCGCCGCTCGCATGAGGAGTTTCCGAACGCGAAGGGATATGCCAGTGCGGAGGAGCTGATTGCAGACCCCAATGTCGAGCTGGTGGTCGTCGCGACCTTCAATTCGATGCACGCACCAGTGGCGCGCATGGCACTTGAGGCTGGCAAGCATGTGCTCTGCGAGAAGCCTTTCGGCTTCACAACGGCGGATGTCGATTCGATGAGCTCTCTGGCTGCCTCGAAGGGACTTGTTCTGCAGCCCTTCCAGCAGCGCCGCTTCCAGGAGGACTTCCAGAAGGTGCAGGAGGTCGTCTCTTCGGGTGTGCTCGGCAAAATCACCTACGTGCAGATTTGCTGGGACAACTTTGGACGCCGCTGGGACTGGCAGACCAGCCGTCAGTATGGCGGCGGTCAGCTCTACAACAACATGCCGCATCTGGTGGATTATGCCATGTGCCTGTTTGGCAACGGCGACCCCCATGTGGAGTGCCTGATTTCCTCGTCGCTCTCCATTGGCCCTGCGGAAGATGAAATCCACTTGACGCTGTCCGCGCCAGGCCATCCCATCATCAGGGCTGAAATCACCTCCACCTGCGCCTATCCGCGCGAGAACTGGCTTGTCAACGGCACGAATGGCACGCTCCACGGGACGACCAGCAAGCTCACCTGGAAAACCACCGACTGGTCGGAGCTGCCGAAGCGCGAGGTCCAGATGACTCCGCTTGACGGGCGTGTCTATTGCTCGGAAAAGCCCACTTGGACGGAGCATACGTGGGAGCTTCAGGCCCCCGTCGATACGGGAGCTGGCGGAAAGCCCGCGCCTGGTCCCGTCAAGGCACTCTACACCTCCTTGTACAACACCATCCGCAACGGCAAGCCGCAGGTCATCACCAGCGAACAGGTGCGCCGCCGTATTGCAGTCCTGCAGCAGTGCTACAAACTCAATGGCATCCCGTTCCCCGAAGGGGCGCTTCAATAGGCACGAATGCTTTGCAATGGACCATTCCGTGTAATGACGGGCTGGCTTCCCTCTTTCCCGCCCGATAATACGGGCTGGCTACCCCCGCAGAATCTATGGAGACAAACATGAGCAGAAAGATAGTAGTGGCATTGTTGAGCGTATGCGCGTTAATCTGGGCCTACAATTTGGATGATGTAGGTCCCATGCGCTATGAGAAGCTGGATGAATCGCGGAGCATCGTCTTTGTGGAGAACGGCGCACCCGTGGGCGAGATTGTCGTAGCGAAGGGCGCAGGACCCAAGTTCGCGGCAGAGGAGCTGCAGCAGTTCATAGAGCGCTCGACGGGCGCGAAGCTGCCCATCGTCGCCAAGCCGACTGGCGGCAAGCCCGCCTTCATGGTCGGCATTGCGCCAGATGGCTTCGACGTCGCCACGCTTCCGCGCGACGGTTTCATCATCAGGACCGTGGGTGACAACACCTACATTGTTGGACAGGATGAGGTGCAGTATTCGCCTGTCTCAAGGGCCGCTGTATCGGGACACTACTACAAGCGCGGCACCATCTTCGGCGTCTATGGCTTCCTAGAGCGCTTCCTCGGCGCGCGGCTGGTGCTGCCGATAC
>JAFTAC010000545.1 GCA_017458805.1 Victivallales bacterium
CAGTTCAGCATTTTCTGGATGAACTAAAATCAGGGAGCGTATCCCCCTATCTCAAAGTGAACAATATGGTGGGGCTTCAGGGCTTTTTGTATAACCTGCTTTCCAGACGCGGCCCCACTACCCATAAAATGACGCTGGATTTCGCAAAAGTCCTCTTTGACCTCGGGGCGGACGATTTGGCCATAGTTCTTCTCTCAAACCAAAGCCACCTAGGCAATAGCGGCGCGGAAAACCATTTTTCCTATATGCTTTCAAATGGCCTTGACCTTCATGGCACTAGAAACAATGCCTATGAAGGGTATTTTCACATCGTGCAAGGTTTGATGCAGTCTCCGCGCATTGTCAATCTCTTCCTTCTGGCAAACTACCCTGTGCCTGGAAACATGATGTTCAATCTGATTAGCGAAAACAGAATTGACATCGTCAAAAGATTGCTGTTTGCGGACATCCCCGTCAACGAGCGTTGCAACGGCCAACTGCCGTTGGCCATGGCGATCATGAAAGGCAATACGGAGCTGGAGCAGTTGCTGCTTGCCAACGGAGCTAACCCAGAACTTGTTGACGCAACTGGCCATAAGCCAGAAGATTATCGTATGAACGGTCTTTACTGGAACGCGCTTGTCTCCAAAGACCACGCAAAGCAGAAGGAGTGCCTCTCCAAAGGCATCCTCCCTGAAAACCAGTTCAATGGTGGAATGCGCTATATCGACAAGGCACTGACGATGAAGGACACGGAGGCCGTCAGGCTGCTTTTGGAATACAAGGTCGTTCCCGCGAGCTGCGAGCTTCTACAACGCTCCTACTACAGCGGATTGCTTGACGTTTTCAAGCTCGTTCTCAAGCAAGATATTCCTCTGGAGCAGAATGGACAGCATATTTTGAACGTTGTCCTGCAGCATAGTGTCAATGGCCAGAGCGACACGGCGGAGTATCTGAAGGCGGTGCTTGCACGAGTTCCAAAGGAGAAGCTCAACCAGGAAATCTGCAGGATTCATCAGGGCAACATGCCGTACAACTGTACGCCAGCCTGCTACACGCTGTACATCAACAACAGCGGAAGCGATACCTCCGATGTCAGGACATTGGAGTACCTGAAAATCCTAGCGGAAGCGGGTGCCGATATTTCCAAGATGCCGTCGGAGCGCAGTCTTAGCCCGCTCTTCTATGCGAACTCCAAGGGATTTATGAACATTGACATCTACTCCTATCTCATTTCCAAGGGGGCGGACATCAACAGCGTGACTGTACCGAAGTCATTAGATATGAACAACCAGTGGCGAATGTTCAGCGAGATACACATTAAGGGTGTCGAAAAGACTGGTATGCTGACCGTTATGGCAAGAATGATGGCTGAAAAGTACTATGACAGCCGCTTCCTGTCTAATGTGCTCCCCTATCTTCTTGAAAAGGGCGCCAAGGTGGATATCAAGGATTCCAAAGGCAAGAGCTGCTTGGACTATGTCGAGACGATGAAAGACAAAAACCAGCAGATGTACGAACAGTGGGCTTCTCGTATTAGGAAATAACCATGAATATCACAACGCGATTATTGAAGAGAGACGAGCTGCATCTGGTGCGCCAGGTGGCGGACGTGGTGTGGCCGCTGACCTTCAGGGAGATACTCTCGCCTGAGCAGATTGTCTATATGATGGAGATGATGTATGCTCCCGAGGTGATGGAACGCGAGTATTCCGAAGGGATACGCTTCCATGGGGTGTTCGACGGCGAGAAGGCCGTTGGCTACTTCATCTGGGGGGCTTGCAAGGAGGTGCATGGGGCGGCAAAACTGCACAAGTGCTACCTTCTGACGGAGTACCAGGGGAAAGGCATTGGCACTCGCATGCTGAAGGAGGTAAAGCAGCTGGCGGCCCAGGCGGGCTTCAGCATCTTGAGGCTGAATGTCAACCGCCACAACGAGAAGGCGATGAAGGCCTATTTCCGCAACGGCTTCACATGCGTGGAGATGGTGGACAACCCCATCGGCAACGGCTTCTATATGAACGACTTTGTCATGGAGGTACATCTGCATGCATCTGGCGGATTCAGTGAAGACAGCAAGAAGATCACCGTCATCGCGGACCTGGCGGATGACTTTGACTATGTCTGCTACATAGACTACACGACGGGGCAGTTCACACGCCTCCGTGCATCCGAGCAGTTTTTCAAAGCCGTGACTGGCATTGACGCGAGCCTGCCTTTCGTCGAGCGTCTTAAGCTGGTATTCAAGAAGATAGTTCTGCCGGAGGAATTGGAGTCCTTTACTGAAAAGGTCTCCAGGAGTCGCATCCAGCAGGAACTCTCCGACAAGGCGGTCTATAAGTTCGAGACGCGGCTGCTGCTAGGGGACAAGCCTGAATTCTACCGCATCAAGTTTGTGCGCGACTTGAACAACAAGAACGGTGTCACGATTGGACTGCTGAACATCGACGCCCAGGTGCGGGCGGAGATTCTGCTGGGTGAAGAGGAGGCCAGGCAGCAGAGCATGGAGCAACTTCAGGAGCTGAACAGGGAACTCACGGCCGCCAACGCCTTCTCCGACTTGTTCATCGGCACCTACATCTACGCCTACTATGTCAATCTTGCCCAAAATACAATGACCGTTTACCATAAGAACGACAGGTTTGCCGAAAAGTACAGCGAGATAGCGGACTACCAGGGCGTCATTAGAAAGTATGTCAGGGAGCACCTGCACCCTGACGACCAGGAGCTTATGCTTGAAATGCTCAAGCCCGATTATATCCGCAAGCGCCTGGAGAGTGAAAACGAGTTCTCGACCGTCATCAGGGAGGTGTCTGGCGATGGCGATCGCTATGTCCGCTTCCACGTGGTGAAAGGCAACGACGACGACCATGTCGCATTCGGGGTTACGGACGTTGACCGTGAATACAGGGAGGAGCAGGCCAAGAAACTGGTGACAAAGCAGAACCTTGAAATCATCGAAGGCCTGGCCACCGAATACACCGCACTCTACCACCTGAACCTGGACACGGGCACCTTCAGGGTCTATTCCATCACCGACCGCCTGAAGGATACGCAAAAACTGTTGACGCAGAGCAAGAACTTCTTCGAACTCTACAAGATATTCATCCAGAACTCCGTCCATCCCGACGACCGCGACAGCCTTCTGGCGCTGGGGGACAATGCCTCCATACGCAAGGCCCTCCAAAACAGGAAAACCTACAGTGTCCTGTTCCGACGGAACTATGGAGGCACATACCTCTGGACCGAGCAGATTCTTGTCAAGTTCGCCGACAAGGAGAAGGAGGCCTCGGCCATTGCAATCGGCTACATTGAAAAGGACAAGGAGGTCAGGGCCCATCAGGAGCAGGAAGCCAAGACGCATCGGATGGAGGAGACTCTCAAGGAGATTATCGAGAAGATGAACTGGGGTGGCGACATGGCGAACGCCCTCAACTTCATGCTTGAGACAACTTCCGAATACTACCAGGCCGACCGTGCCTTCGTCTTTGAAGCCGACCACCTCAATGGCACCTTCTGCAATACCTACGAATGGAACGCGAAAGGCATCAGCTCGAAGAAGGAGTTCCTGCAAGTGGTTGACAAGGAAAAACTTCAACCATTTATCGAAAGGATGGACCAGAAGGGCATTTGCATGATTTCCTCCTTGGCAGATGAGATGACACATAGCGACATGCAGTTCCCCGTGCTTCAATCGGCTGGGGTTGAGAGCCTTATTTTTGCCCCCATCATGGTCGATGGCACCATGGCGGGCTTCATCGGCATCGACAATCCACGCACTTCGCTGGACGAGCTGGTGGTGTTGAAGACCACCGCATCGCTCATCTACGGTGCCATCCTGCGCCTGAGAAACGAAATGCTCAGGCGCGAACGCGATGCGCAGCACGATGAGATGATGGTCATTCAGGACATGATTCACACAGCTCGCTGGAATGTCAAAATCGGCAAAAACGGCCATGTGGAAGACGTCGATTGGTCACAGGACATGCGCGATCTTCTGGGGTTCAGTTCAGAGGAGGAGTTTCCGAACTACTTCAACGTCTGGCGCGAACGCATCCATCCCGATGACTGGAAAAAGTTCGAAGAGGCCTATTCTGCCGCTGCTGGGGACACCAGTGGCAAGACCCGCTTTGACGTGGAGCACCGCATTCGTCACAAGAACGGTACCTACCGCTGGTTCCGTTCCTTTGGCAAGTTCAGACGTGACGCCGACGGACACCCCGTCTCCGCAATCGGAGTCGTCAACGACGTTTCGGATGCGCATGACCTGGCCATATTGCAGGCCAAGGAGAAGGAGAACATGAAGCAGCTGGAAGAGGCGTTGCAGATGGCACATGCCGCCAATCGCGCCAAGACCGCCTTCCTCAACAACATGTCCCATGACATCCGCACGCCCATGAACGCCATCATCGGTTTCACGGGGCTGGCGGCCTCGCACATCGACAACCGCGAGCAGGTGCTGAGCTATCTGCGGAAAATCGGCCAGTCTTCCGACCATCTTCTCTCGCTCATCAACGAAGTGCTTGACATGAGCCGCATTGAATCGGGCAAGATGAACCTGAACGAGAAGCCAGAAAGCCTTGCGGAAATCCTGCATACGCTGCGCGACATCATCCACGCAGACGTCAACGCGAAGGCTCTTGAGCTCTTCATCGACACCGTTGACGTTTACAACGAGATGGTCGTCTGCGACAAGCTCCGCCTGAACCAGGTGCTGCTCAACATCACTTCCAACGCCATCAAATACACGAAGCCAGGAGGGACCATCTCCATCCGCATCATCCAGAAGGCTATATCGGCCAGCGGATACGCGACATACGAGTTCCATATCAAGGACACGGGCATCGGCATGAGCGAAGAGTATGTCAAGACAATCTTCGAGCCCTTCACACGCGAGGCAAGCACCACGGTCTCGGGCATCCAGGGTACGGGGCTTGGCATGGCCATCACCAAGAACATCGTCGATATGATGGGCGGCAAAATCGAGGTCGCGACCAAGAAGAACGAGGGCACCGAGTTCGTCATCACCATTGAATTCAAACTGGCCGTGGAACAGAACAACCAGTCGTACACCCTTCCAACGCTGGAGGGGTGCCGTTCCCTGGTGGTCGATGACGACAGCAACACCTGCCTGAGCGTCTCCCGCATGCTGCGTGACACGGGAATGCGCCCCGAATGGTGCATGTCAGGCAAGGAGGCCGTCATACGCACGGAGGAGGCAAAGCAGATTGGCGACCTCTACAAGGTCTATATCATCGACTGGCTGATGCCCGACATGAACGGCATCGAAACCACTCGGCGCATCCGCCGAACGGTTGGAGACGACGTGCCCATCATCATTCTTTCCGCATACGACTGGTCTGACATCGAAGACGAGGCGTGTGAAGCTGGCGTGACGGGTTTTGTCTCCAAGCCGATGTTCCCCTCCGATTTACGGAAGGCTCTGCTTGATGTCTGTGGAACAGGGAATACGGATGACGGGGACGCCGTTTCCAAGGCAGACGGGTTTTCGGGGCATCGCATTCTTCTGGTCGAGGACAATGAACTCAACCGTGAAATCGCAACAGAGATTCTGCAGGAGAATGGTCTGCAGGTCGAAACGGCAACGGACGGCAAATATGCTGTGGAGAAGATGAAGGCAGCCAAACCTGGCGACTATGACCTGATTCTGATGGACGTGCAGATGCCAATGATGAACGGCTACGACGCCACTGTCGCCATTCGCGCCATCGACAGCGAAATCTGCCGACAGATTCCAATTGTGGCGATGACCGCCAATGCATTCGCCGAGGACAGGCAGGCAGCTTTGGACGCAGGTATGAACGACCACATCGCAAAGCCCATCAAGGTTGAGCAGATGCTTGCCACCCTGAGGAAATACCTAGTGGTTAGTGGTTAGTGGTTAGTGGTTAGTGGTTAGTGGTTAGTGGTTAGTGGTTAGTGGTTAGTGGTTAGTGGTTAGTGGTTAGTGGTTAG